>JANTGP010000317.1 GCA_024762835.1 Bacteroidota bacterium | reverse complement strand
TCTTTCCGATTCAAAAAATATTAAAACTGATGTTCGAAAGTCTGGAGATATTACTCACATTTTATTATTCAATGGTTTAAAAAGTGAGTTAGTTTCTGTTGAATATGATGCTATTCATAAACGATATCAACTTTGGTCAAAACGAACTGAAAATATTAAAATTAAACTTGAGAAATTTAGTGAGACCGCGACAATCGATATTGATCTTTCTGGTCGTATGTGGCTGGCATCGGATGATCAAACGGAAATCCATATTCGTTGGAGTGATCCTCCATATAAAGTGTGGAGTAAACCTCAAACAATTGCTACCGGTATTAAAAAAGATGATATTTGTGCAATAACAGCCTTCCCTAATGGAAGTGTCTCTGTTCTATGGTCTAATCAAAGAACTAAACGTTTTGGATTTAGAATTCATATTCTAAATACTAGTCCGGACAATTGGTTAGAAGATGAAGTTCCTGCAGCAAGTTCGGCAATTCCTTGGGAAGATGGAATGGCAGACGATCACCTTAATATTGCTGTATCATCGAATGGTACTTTATACGCTGTGGTTAAAACGAGTTATGATACACCAGGTTATCCTCTAATTGCATTTCTTGTCCGCCGACCTTCAGGGAAATGGGACAAACTCTATTATATTGATGATGAAGGTTCGCGAGGGATTGTATTGCTTGATGAAGAGAAAGACTGTCTGATGGTAGTTTATACGTCATATAGAGATCATCAGATTGTGTGTAAAACTTCGAGGACTGAAACAATATCCTTTGGTGAACGTTATATTTTGATGAACAGTAATTATAAAATAAAGAGTATTAATAATGTTACAAGTACAAAGCAGAATATTATTAATGAAGTTGTTATTGTAGCATCTGAATATGGTATTGCTAGATCGGTGATCATAAAATTCCATAAATAATTAACATTTAAATTAAGTTTAAAATGAACAGTATTAAATCAAGTGTATTATCACGACGGGATTTTATAAACAGAATTGTAGTTTTAAGTACATTTATTGGCGGCGTAAGTCTTTTTGGTAAAAAAATATTTGCTACTGTTAGCAGTAAATCAGTTCGTCGATTTCATATAAGTTTACAAGCGGAAGCATGGTTAAAGAATCCTGAACTTATAAGCATTATGAAAGATGCTGGAATTACCGATGTATGGATGGGCTCGTACCTACAAGGTAAATGGTATCATACACCTAAGGAGTTAAGGGATTCTGCGGACTTCTTAAAATCTAAAGGGTTTTACGCACACGTACTGACAGTTCCTTTAGGTCATCCAGGAAATGCAATAGACCCTTCGGATGAATCCTGGTCTAAAAAAAAAGAAGCTTGGAAGAATGCATGTGATTATGAAGGGAGCTTATATTCCGGAACGTCTATTCATACGCAAATAGTTAAAGATAATATTAAAGCAAACAAGTTACTTGCTAGTGAAGGATTTGACTCTCTTTTTCTTGATGATGATTTTCGATTAGCAAAATATCCCGGTAAAATTGGTGGTTGTTTTTGTGATGAATGTAAGAATAACTTTTTAAGAAAATATGATTACGGCGAAAATGATTGGGAAATGTTAATTGATTCTGTTTCAAAAAGAAATATTACAAAGGTTCTGCGTTCTTGGATTGATTACATCTGTGACAAAGAATATGATATGTTTATAAAACTTCAAAAAGCAACACCGCAAATGGAAATTGGAATTATGGTGATGTACTTCGGCTCCGAGAAAGCTGGTATTGCTCTTGATAAGTATCATGATGTCCCTTTTAGAGTTGGTGAATTGATGTTTAATGATAAAGATTTCGGAAGAATTAAAGGAAAGACGGATGAATTGTTTAGTTCATTATTCCATAGAAGATTTGTTAAGCCGGAATTAGCATATAGTGAATCAACTACATATCCGCAAAATGCACTTTCAGCAAATAATATGGCAGCTAAGCTAAATATCTCTTTATTCTCTGATGTCCGTAATACAATGTTTATGAGTGGGATAAAACCCTTCCCAATTTCTTATTGGGATAAACTTGCTCCGGCAATGAAAAAATCTGCTAAACTTCACGAAGAAATTGCTGGACTTCAACCGAAAGGACCTTTCAAACATTTTTGGGGATTGGATAGCAGGCTCGTTGGAAAAGATCAGCCTTTTAGTTTATTCCTTGCTTCCGGTATTCCGTTTGAAGTAGTTGATGAGGTGACAGAAGATGGTTGGATATTTCTCTCGAACGAAGATGCTAAATCTGTTGTAGAAGGAAGAGAGAAAGCAAAAAGCAAAAATCTTGTTGTTCGTAAGAAAGCAGAAGTTGTAGGGGATAGCTTTATTGAAATGAATGAAACACTTGAAGATATTTTTGCTTTTAAGAAACGCATTATTCCAACACTTAAAAATATTCCATACGTTGAAGGAGAAACTCCGGTTATTTTTGCTTGGTATCCAACTGCCGGAAAGGCAATGTTGTGGAATGTAAATGAGGAGAAGAAAATTTATAGTGTAAAACGTGATGGAAAAGTTA
>JANTGP010000316.1 GCA_024762835.1 Bacteroidota bacterium | reverse complement strand
ATTAAATTTGATTTATCAACATTTGCAAACGGAATTTATTTTGTAAGAATAAAGAAACAAGATAATATTATTATACAGAAGTTTCAACTTATCAGATAAATAACAGATATATAAATCTTTAAAAGAAATAATTTACTTATTACAGAATAGTTTAGAAATTATTATCTTTGTACTGAAAATAGTTAATCTAATTATTAATAAAAACAAAATTATGAAAAAGTTTACCTTATTAAGTTTAATTCTTATTCTTTCTTTAGGGGTGTTTGCTCAAAAAGCAAATACAACTAAAAAAGAAATGAAGAAGCAAGCAAAAGAAAGTTTTGCTGTTTCTGTTAAGCATTACACAAACCAAGCTGATTACCAAATGGCTTTAAGAGCTTATGGTGATGTTATTTATGAAGACGATTTTGGCTCAGGAAGTGCCTCTTCTCTTCCAACTGGATGGACTTCAGTTGACATTGACTCTCAAGGAAATAATTATCTTTGGAAATGGACTGACGTTGGTGCAACAGGCCCAACAACAGCCGGTTATGAGCATGTTTTGGCTTCAACATCTGCTGCTAACGGATGGATGATTTTTGATTCGGATAATTACGGACAAGGAAGTTATGATGCTTTTCTTTATTCACCAATGTATGATTTAACCGGACAAGATGCTGTTGCCATTTCTTTCGAGGAGTTATATCAGCGCTGGGGAAACGAGTCTGCTAATCCTTATGGAGGAAATCCAACTTATGTAGGTGTAAGTGTGGACAGTGGTGCTACTTGGACTGAAATTGAGATTCATGCTGACTTTGATGTTAAAGAATCTACTGACAACCCGGGCTACTATATGTTGAATATATCTAATATTGCAGGAGGAAACTATGCAAATGTTCAGATTTATTTCAGAATGCAAGGACTATGGGATTATTGGTGGCAAATTGATGATTTTAAATTAATCGAAGCTGCTCATAATAATCTAGTTATTAATGAAACCTATGTTTCTGCTGCTTATGATTATGGTGCTCAAGGTATTGGTTTATATGGCTATTATTCTCAAATGCCAACCGACCAGATATTACCAATGTTCTTTCAGGCAGATATCATTAATGATGGTGTTGATGTTCAAACCGCTGTAACCTTAACTTGTGATGTAAATGATGGTACTAGTTCTGTGTTTAACCAATATGCTGATACAGCTCAGCTTTCTTTTGGTGATACGGTTTCATTAATCCCTGATTTATTTACAGCAACAGTTGCTGGTGATTATGCTGTTTCTTTTGTTGCTTCTCAAAATGAAATGGAAGAAGTTCCTGAAGATAATGCTGACACTACAGAATGGAAAGTTACTGATAACAGAATTGTGGCAAGAGATGTCACTTTCTCCAGAGCATTAAGTCCTTCAATGTATACTGATGGTGCTGATGGTGACTTATTGGGAGTTAATTATTTCGTTCCAAATGCTGATGTTGCTAAATCAATTTCTGTTTTTGTAAGTTCACGTTCAACACCTGGTACAATTTTAATTGGTCAGTTACTTACAAGTGCCGACAATGCTGTACAAATTCAAAGTGAGGAACATACAATCACTGAAGCTGATCTTGGACAATGGGTTGAGCTTGATTTCATATCTGACGGTTCGGATGATACTGTTTTAGTAGCAGAAACAGATTATATTGCCGGAGTTGAATTCTATTGGTTTGGTGATGCGGATAGTCATTGCTGGATAGGTGCTGATAGTGAAGGTCCACATATTTATCATATGGTAACTAATTTACGTCTTGGAACAGATTGGTATTGGATACATGATCTACCAATGATTCGTTTAAATCTTTCAGGTTGTACTTTACCTCCTGTATTTGATGAATCATTAGTTGGAATTTGCTCACATGAGGATGGCCAGAATAATAACTACACTATGGATATTTCTGCAACTGATCCAAATGGTTTACCCGTTGCATTATCTGCTATAAGTGTACCTGATTTTATTACTAATTTTGTTGATAATGGTGATAATACAGCGACTTTAACTTTTGAGATGTCAGCTAGTGATATTTCAACATCATACTATCGTTTAGATTTTCTTGCTGACAATGGTGTGGCTCAGAATTCTGCTGTTTATTATGCTATTGTTGATCAGGATTATTGTACTGAGGCTGTAAACGAAAATGAACTTTCAAATCTTAGTATTTATCCTAATCCTTCTACAGGTATTGTAAATATTAATAATGCTCAAGGTGCTGATGTCTTTGTTTATAATATTGTTGGAGGTTTGGTTGCATCTCTTAAGAATGCCGGTGCAATATCAACAGTTGATTTAAGCAATAATGCTGAAGGAACTTATATTGTAAAAGTTGTTTCTGATAATAAAGTTGTTTCACAAAGAATTAATATTGTAAAATAATAATTAATCATATTGTATTAAAAAGCTTCCTCTTCGGGGAAGCTTTTTTTTTGTTTATATATCAAATTAATTCGATTAGATAAATTCCATTCTTCTTTGTAATTTTGAAACTCATAATTATATTGCAA
>JANTGP010000315.1 GCA_024762835.1 Bacteroidota bacterium | reverse complement strand
ATCATTTGGAGCCGGTGGTTTTTCTTCCGTTGGGTTATCCTGATGTTGAGGTTGACATTGAAAGACATTCGGTTAAAAGAAAACCGTTGAATGAGATAGTGTTTTATAATAAATGGAATGGTAATAAGTTATAATTATAAATTATAGTTGCCAAGCGTGGACGCTTGGCACATTGTCAGGGGTTGAGCGAGGACGCTTGTCACGTAGTTGAGGAATAAAGATATGAGGATAAAAGAAGCAATAGAGCAGTCAATAGCACTGAAAACGAAGATATTAAATGATGAAGCAATGCTTGTAAAGATTGGCAAGGTAGCGGATATTTGTGTTGAATCATTGAAAAACGGAGGTAAAGTTCTTTTTTGTGGAAACGGTGGAAGTGCTGCCGATGCACAGCACCTTGCGGCTGAATTATCAGGCAGGTTCTATTTTGACAGGGAGCCGCTTTTTGCCGAAGCCCTTCATGTCAATACATCCTATCTTACAGCAGTTGCAAATGATTATTCGTACGATGAAATATATGCAAGGATGGTCAGGGCTAAGGGTAAGAAAGGTGATGTGCTGATAGGTCTTTCGACGTCGGGGAACTCGTTAAATATTATAAAAGCCTTTGTCACAGCCAAGGATATTGGAATGACCGCCATTGGCATTACGGGAAAAACCGGGGGAGGTATGAAGAGTGTAGGTGATCTCCTACTAAATGTTCCGTCAACGGATACTCCCCGGATACAGGAAAGCCATATTTTAATAGGCCATATTATTTGTGAATTGATCGAATCAAAAATTTTCGGTCGCCAATAATTATATGTTAATAAAATTTATACTTTTGCAAACTCAAATTTTGGCCCTATAGTTCAAGGGATAGAACGGAAGTTTCCTAAACTTCAGATTCAGGTTCGAGTCCTGGTGGGGCTACAATGAGATTTCTTAAAGCCTTGTAACTAAAACAGTTACAAGGCTTTTTTGCTTATCTGGATACAGAAGTGGATACACTTTTTAGAGTGATATGTGAGTTTTTAGACCTGTTTTGATAATTTGTAATCCGAGTAAATAATTTATATATTGCAGAATATTGCGACACTCAAAAAGCCCTCCAACGATTACTTGACAACAAAAGGGTCAACTTTTGTGAAATTAATGTCAAGTTCATAACAAGGTTTGTGGATATTGCTCTGCTGAAATGGTCGAATATTCAAAATGGACGCATTCGTTATGAAAAAGCAAAAACAGGGAAACAATATTCAATAAGCTTATTACCACCAGCTATGGAAATTGTAGATTATTTTAAGATATATAATCCGGATTCCGAATATGTGTTCCCAATATTGATTTCTGACGAACACAATACACCACAAGATATTAATAGCAGGATTCAGCGTTGCCGGAAAATCACGAATAGTGATTTAAAATAATAGCAGAAATGGCTGGAATTGAAAGTAACTTAACAACCTATGTCGCACGTCATTCCTGGGCAACAATTTTGAAACGATCCGGAGTTTCAACTTCAATTATTATTGAAAGACTGGGACATACAACTGAAAAGACAATCCAGGTTTATTTGGACAGTTTTGAGAGAGAGACGTTGGATGATGCTAACAAACAGTTATTATAATCAAGATTTAAATCGTTTTATTATTTTATAGGTTTGCCTTTCCTCGCAGGGAAAACCAAATTTCTAATATTATCTAAGTCTTTAAAAACTTTATCAAACTCATCCCAGTACTTTGAACCAATTTTAACTCTACTATTAATAGGATGTATTAACTTTATTTCATTCTTTGTGTAGCTATCTATGTAAATAATATTTACCATAACCGATTTGCTAATTTGGACAAACAATGGATTGTTCAGCTTTTTTGTAATCGCCTTAAAATTTGAATAATCATAAGTTGATATTACTGGTTTTGCATCGTTCCCTTCTGGATATATATGAAACTTTTTCAATTTCCCATCTGATTCTATATAAATAATTCTTTTGACAACAACTGTATGTTTTGTTGTACCATCTTTAATCACAACAATACCATTAACATTTTGATCAAATTTAAACACTTCTATTAAAAATTTTGCTAAAAAATTCAGCTTCTTAAACTTTTCATTTTTTCTCAAAAAAATAAAGGTTTGATTTAAATATGACTGTGAGTAGTAATAATAAAAATAGAAAGAGCTACAGAGAAATGGCAGAATTAGCAACTTGAAATAATCAAACTTTGAATAAACTGGATATAAATCTGCGCGAGATAATAGGAAGGAAATTATTAAAACAATAGATATAAGTACAATGTCAAAGAATCTGCTTCTTGCAATTTTTAAGAATAAATCATCATGTATTTTATCAATATTAACTCCTGGCTTTTCCTCAATGCTAAAACTGATTTTTTTCTTCTTTCTTCTTATCATCAAATATAACAAAAAGAAATATGTTATATATATAATTAATGTGCCATAAAGTCGAGGGATTTCAAAATAGGCTTTCTTGCCAAATAAAAACCCTGTTACCAATAGAAAATATAATATCAG
>JANTGP010000314.1 GCA_024762835.1 Bacteroidota bacterium | reverse complement strand
AGCCGGTCAATAAATTCAATAATGTAGATTTACCGCTTCCCGATTTTCCTGTAATAGCAAGACTTTGTCCTTTGTTTAGCTCTAATGAAAAATCCTTAAAGATTATCTCATTGGGGAAGCTTATATTTAAGTTTTCGATACGTAGCATTGTTCCATTAATCACGATTCGTTTATCTCCGAAACCAACTCATTTGCTTTTATTTTATAAAGAGGATTTTTGTTACTGAGGTTTTTGAGCCATCGTAATTAGTACAAAAAACCAGATAAACTCCTGTGTGTACTCTGTTTCCCGAGAAATCTTTACCGTTCCACACCGCCTGCCCTCCTTGCGAAATGGTTTCGTAAACAATGTTACCGCTAATATCGGCAATTTTAACATTTGAATCGGCAAGCATTCCCTTAATAATAATATCACCGTGGTAATCAGGTCTTACAGGGTTTGGGAAAGCATATACATCTTTATAATCAACTTCGCCATCGGTTGCAGTACCTTTGTATGATATTATTCCTTTTTCGGTTCCAAAATACACTTCACCTGATTCTCCGTCGATGCTGATAGAGTTAATAATATCCGACAATAAAGGGCTGTTTTCGGTGTTAAAATTTAAAATCTGCTCGGTTGCATCTTCGCTCATTAAGAACACGCCTGCTCCATCTGTCCCAAACCATTTTCTGTTTGCACCATCAATCTCAATTGCAGTAACCGTTTCGGTACCAAGCAAATGTTGAGGTGTTCCGTCAAACTCAACAATTATGCGTTGGGCAGTTATCCCCGGATTTGTAAAAACATCATAAGGATTATAATATACAAGGACTCCTTGATTTGTACCAAGCCATATTAAGCCGTCTTTATCTTCGGCAATTGAGTAAATATCATTTATTATCTCGCCATCCTCATCCTTAACAACAATTTTTTGTTTGTCATCGTCGCCGGTATCGTTAAAGGTAGCTTTATCGTCAAAAACAAACAAGCCGTTTCCCCTTGGCAGGATTAGCCATTTATAGTTATTCTGTGCAACAATAATATCGCCGTAATCGCTAACATTAACATAGCTTTGATAAGGGAAACTATACCATTCACCCGATTTGGTAAAAACCGAAACAGGCTCCTGTACATCTGAATTTGAAACCCATAAGTTATTATCACTATCAAAGGCTAAGCCTCCAATACGACAATAAGGGCCGGGCAAAGTGCTTTGCAGGCTACTATTCGAGTCGTTATGAACTTCAAGCAATTCATTATTTAAAAACTCGAGAACGCCACCTCCGCCCCATGAGCCGGCAAATACATGATTTGGATTAGAGGGATCGATAGCAATCTCGGTTATATCCCAAATACTATTTGTAATTCCGGCTGTATTTTCTTTGTTGTAAGATACCCATTGGTTGTCGATAAATGAATAAACACCCGCTTTGTTGTATAGGTTTCCCCACGAAGCACTGCGACTGCCACCTGCCGCCCACAGTTTTCTGTCTCTTATCTCCATATCAAATACCGTGTTGCGATATGGCCCGTTAGGGTAAAAGGACTTATTATCCCAATCAACTGTATTTCTGATTAATCCGAAATTTGAATCTGCTATCCAAAATAATCCGTCGCTGTCAAAACATGCATAGTTGGGACGGGCACTGCCAAAAGAATATGAATTTATATAATTTGTTCTATTGTCATTACTGTCAAAAGCTGCCGATGCATAAGAATTTACAACGATTAGGTGATTATAACCGGCTGTGATTGAGTTATAATGAGTTTCTTCCGATTTGCTCCAAACATTCCATGTGTTGTAATCGTACACAAAAATGGTATCGTAACCCTCAGATGTTTCATTTACATAGTTTGTGTAAATTTTACCCTTAAAAGATGTAATATTATTAAACTTACTATTTTGATGCGGAGCATTTGTAAGTTTCATCCAGCTTGAGTAATTGGCAAGATTTGGATTGTTTATATCTGCCGAATAAATGCCGCTTTCGGTTGCAGCAAAAATTGATGTACCGTCAAAATCAAGATCAAGAACATTTATACGCGAGCCTTGCGGACCAATATAATATGTGTCTTTTACCTCATTTTTGTCGATATCAATAACCACAATTCCGAATCCGCAAGCCAGATAAGCATATTTGTTGACAAACATTATATTGTTGATTGACTTATTGCCCGACATTATTTTATTTTTAATATCAGGTAAATTTATAATCTCGTTTCTTTTTATTAAATCAATATTCGCATTTACATAAGCAACAAATAAAACTTCCGTTTCAGGATTATACGAAATAGCATTTATACTTATGTCGGACAAACCGTTTACCTTTGATAGTTTTTCAATACTATTGTCGTCTTTGTTAAAATAAAACAGGCTGAATTCCGTAGAGCAATAAATTTTATTACCGGCTTCAACTACCATTTTGGCATTTGAATAGGGCAGATGTTCCCGCCACTCGCCAACGGCAAGTTGTGAGCTTGCTTTTGTAACTATACTGATTGATAAGAGAAGTAAAAGGATTCTGATATTCATATTCAACAATTGATTTTACATTTTTTA
>JANTGP010000313.1 GCA_024762835.1 Bacteroidota bacterium | reverse complement strand
TTTTGCACAAGACAGCCTGCCATGTTGTATATTTCAATTGTGTTAATTAGCTCTTTTGAAGATATTTGTATTTGGTTTGTGGCCGGGTTGGGGAAGAGGGAAATAGTGTTATTAATATTATTTTCTTCAATACCCTGATATAAATTAAGTTTAGATGCTCCGAAATTTGTTCCTATCCAAAGATTGCCATTGTTATCTTCTGTAATGCTATTTACATAGTTATTGCTTAAGCCATCGGCAGTTGTGTAGCTTGTAAATGTTTGGTTAGAGAGTTTTGTAAGTCCTGCGTTTGTACCAAACCACATATTGCCTTGTGAGTCTTGAAAGATAGCATTTACAAGATTGCCGGCCAAGCCATCTTGTGTGGTATAGCTTAGCCACTGTGTACCGGAAAACATACTTAATCCTGCAATAGTTCCAATCCAAATATTGTCGATATTATCAACATAAATACTACGAGTTTGGTTGTTAATCAAACCTTGCGATGTTGAGTAAACAGTAAAAGTATTATTTTGGAAACTGGCAATACCGTTTTGTGTTGCAAGCCAAATATTGCCTGTACTATCTTTTGCAAGGTCGTAAACTGTGTCGTTTGGCAAACCGTCTGCTGTTGTTAAGTTCTCCCAATATGGTGAAAAAAGCCATTGACTTGAATCGCCTATAAAATGAGCTAAGCCATTTGTGTGAGCAAACCAAAAATCACTATCAAAGCCTTCTAATATTTTATATGTATTTGTTATGGGTACAATACTTGCGTCTATAAAGTAGAAATCAGTGTAAAAAAAATTGGAAATTAACAGACCATAATTACTAGTTGCAATAAGATCGTTCCCATAATTAAGTTGGTAATAGTCATTTACAATATAACCATCTACATATGTATAATCAGTAGAGTATAAATTACTATTCCAAAGATTATTTATTAGTTTAGTGTATCCATTCTCTGTTCCAAATAAAATAGTATCTTGTAAAATAACTATAGTTTTAATTGTATTATGCACTAAACCATCAAGTGTGTTTATATGATTAAATTGTGTTCCATCCCATTCTTCAATACCACAAGTTGGACTGGCAAACCATATATTTCCATTGTCTACTTTTAATTCATCTTTAAATATATTACTAATAAAACCTGAATTGTCTGAGTTATAATATGAATAGGTAGTGTCGTGCCCATCGAATTTTATTAATCCTTTTTTACCCCACGGATGTGTCCAGATATTGTTTTGATAGTCAATTATTGCATTTGGGAAATTATATGCATCAAAACCAATATTAACATTAGGTATATTATCAACCTCGAATTGTTTAATTAAAGTATCGCCATGGAATAACCTAAACCATGTCTGTGCCCCTAACCAAGTTAGACTATCGGATGTTGTTACAATTTGAAGAAATGAGTTAGATGATATTTCATCCCATCCGCCTTCGTCGTTTTCTCTATATGTATTTCCATTTGCTGAGATAACTAATTTCCCATATGCATCTTTAGCTAAATTATGAGGATATGAAGGAGGTGTAGAAATATAGTAAAATGAATCGTTTTGGAATTTGAATAAATTATTTGGATTTTGAATGTAAATATTACCATCAATATCCTCATATAAATTACTTTCAATGGCTTGACCATAATAGCCTTGTGTAGGTCCATAACTAATTATAGAGTCCCCATCGTATTTTAATAATAGATTTCCTAAGTAATTTGAAAAGCAGTTAATCCAAAGATTATTATCACTATCAGTAAAAAGTTTAATTGCAGAACTTAAACCAGAATAAAATTCTTCGAAATTTGTATATGTCCAGTTATTACCATCAAAATGAGATAAACCTTCATATGTTACTATCCATATTTTACCATCAGGGCCGTATGCAAATGAAGTGATACGATTATCTAATAAACCGTTACTTCCAGTATTAAGGGTGGTGTAGTTGGTGAAAGTTGTTTGTCCAATTAAACTGTTATATGTAATAAATATTAAAATAAGGGATATAATTATTTTCATGATTGATATTATTTTATTGTAAATATAGTTTAGTATACCTCATCCTGCAATAATACTTAAACAGGATGAGGTTTAAAAATTAATCTATTTGTTAATGTATTAATATAGCTGCACTATTTGTGCCTCCTGTAGAATAGTCTACATGATAATGTAATACAGTTGTGTAAGGTTTATAGTTAAAATCATCAGTTGTTCCATAAGTTTCTCCAACCCAACCATCATTTCCGCCGCCTGAGTTATCTTCAATCTGTACACCATAAATATCATAACCTGAATATATAGACGGACATGTGTGCAGATAACTTTCACCTGGTCCAAGTGCTGGTATTTCAATATTCTCAGCATCTTCAATTGTATTTGGAAATCCTGTTTTCCAAACAATAATTGTCATATTTACTTCATTAGCAGGCCATGCATATATTTGAGCATTGTACTTAACACTGAGTGTTGGTACTTGTGCAATACTTGCACTTGAGATTAATAGTATTCCAATAAGTACTATTAAAATATATTTAATTCGTTTCATCTTTTTTAGAATTTAATTTGACATTTAAATAT
>JANTGP010000312.1 GCA_024762835.1 Bacteroidota bacterium | reverse complement strand
ATTTTAATATGAAAAACATGTATCTTCGTAAAATTAATTATCAATAATTATAAATTAGTCTTTATGAAAACAAATAGAATATCATTAATTATCATTATGTTAACATCCTTTTTTATGTTCACTTGTAACTTTTATTACGATTCTGTAAAAGGTGAAGGTGAAATAACAAGCAGGATATTGGATATTGATAAATTTTCAGGCATAAATGTAAATTTTGCTTCAGATGTAATAATATCACAGGGAGATAATCAGGAAGTAAAAGCCAAAGGTCATCCTAATATAATTGATAAGATACAAACAAATGTAAAAAATGATGTTTGGACAATAGAATTGGAAAAAGGTAATTACAGAGATTATTCACTAACAATTTATATTAAAGTTCCGGATATTACTAAAGTACATGTTGGCGGAAGCTCTGATATTCTAATAAATAAGTTTTATAATCAAAACGATTTGCAACTTAATATTTCCGGGTCGGGTGATATTAATCTTAGTGATTTCTCGGGGAAAGACATTTCAATAGGAATAGACGGGAGCGGTGATGTGAGCTTAAATACTTGTAAAACTTCTGAAAAGCTATCAGTAAGAATAATGGGAAGTGGAAGTGTAAAGGGTTTTTCTTCTTTTCCCTCATTAAAAGACTTAAATATAGATATAATTGGCTCAGGCGATTATGATGCATTTCCTATTGAAGCAAGTAATTGTAAAGTTTCAATTGCAGGAAGTGGAGATTGTAAGCTTACAGCTCTAACAAAACTTGATATTTTAATTAATGGCTCCGGAGATGTTTATTATAAAGGTAATCCTGATATTAGTAAAATAATAAACGGTTCGGGCAGTGCTATTTCAGCAAACTAAATCACTTTACTCTAATAATGAAATCTGAAAATATTCATCCTATTTTTAATTCTATCCTTAATAGAGAGGACAAGGAAAAATTGCTTAATCAAAAAGCCAAAGTAATATGGCTGACAGGTTTATCAGGCTCGGGTAAATCCACTATTGCCTGCGGTTTGGAAAAAAAACTTCATGAGCAGGGTTATTTAACCCAATTGCTTGATGGCGATAATGTAAGAACAGGGATTAATAATAATCTCAGCTTTACGAATGAAGACAGGGTTGAAAATATTAGGCGTATTGCCGAGGTTTCTAAACTTTTTTTGGAATGTGGTATTATTACAATTAACTCATTTGTCAGCCCAAGCAGGTTTATACGAAATAAGGCAAAGCAAATAATAGGTGATGATGATTTTATTGAGGTATATGTTAGTGTACCTCTCGAAGTTGCTGAGTCAAGAGATGTGAAAGGACTGTATAAGAAAGCCCGAAAAGGTGAGATAGCAAATTTTACAGGGATTGATTCTCCTTTTGAAGCACCGGAATCTCCTGATTTAATCATTGAAACAGATAATCTAACAATAGATGAATCAATAAATAAGCTTTATGACTTAGTAATAGATTTAATACAAGCGGTAGAGTAACACTAGTTATTATTCTTCAATAAACTTTCAACTTTCTCAACCATATTTAGCGAACCTGTATAAAAAGGTATTCGCTGATGCAATGAATCGGGTTTAATCTCAAGTATTCTTTGATTGCCTGAACTTGCTTTTCCGCCAGCCTGTTCTGTAATAAAAGCAATGGGATTACACTCGTAAAGTAAACGTAATTTTCCATTTGGTGCTTTTGCAGTTTCAGGATAAATAAAGATTCCGCCTTTTAACAAATTCCTGTGGAAATCAGCAACCAGCGAACCAATATATCGAGATGAGTATGGTCGTTTTGTCGAGGTATCCTTTTCTTGACAATATTTAATATATTGCTTAACACCTTCCGGGAAATGTACATAATTTCCTTCATTCACAGAATAAATTGTTCCATCTTCTGGTGTTGTAATACCTTGATGTGATAAACAAAACTCGCCAATCGATGTATCAAGGGTAAAACCATTTACTCCCCTACCCGTTGTATAAACCATCATTGTTGATGAACCGTAAATTATATAGCCGGCAGCAATTTGCTTTATTCCCGGTTGCAAGAAATCGTCTAACACAGGTTTTGTTCCTCTGGGTGAAATCCGTCTGTATATAGAAAAGATGGTTCCAATCGAAACATTAACATCAATATTTGAAGAACCGTCAAGTGGGTCCATAAGAAATATATATTTACCTTCCTTGGAAAGATCATCATCAAAAGTTACAATTTCCTGATTTTCTTCTGAGCCAATTCCACAACATTCACCACTTGCACGTAATGCACTTATAAACTGCTCGTCGGCAAAAACATCTAACTTTTTTTGGTCTTCGCCTTGAACATTTACAGCTCCGGCTTCGCCCAAAATATCAACAAGACCGGCTTTATTAACTTTCTTATGTACTATTTTTGCTGCTATGCCAATATGATGTAACAGTCTGGTTAGTTCACCCTTAGCATAAGGATATTCAGCCTGTCTTTCTATTACAAACTCGTTGAGTGTTTTAATTCTATATCCTTTCATTATGTTCTCTTTTTATGGTTGAGAAATTTTTGCTAAAGTTAATACTTTATCTTTTTGCTTTGTAATTTTGAGCTA
>JANTGP010000311.1 GCA_024762835.1 Bacteroidota bacterium | reverse complement strand
TAACAGGAGGTGCACCTCACACTTGGGCAAATGAAGGAATCATACTCAGAACTTTTGATGGGGGAGTTAGTTGGGATACAACTTATTGTAAATCGCCAATTCTCTCAATCTATTTTATTGACAACAATTATGGATTTGCAGGTTCAACATGCTCAAAGTTTTATAAAACAATTAACGGAGGAGATACTTGGCAGGAGATAGATGTTTCATCAAGTATTCCTTATGGTCTTGAATTTTATAATGTATATTTTTTAAATCCTATGTATGGTTTTTTAAGCTCTTCAATAGATGATTCTAATCATGCTCCATTCAAAACTACTGATGGTGGATTGACATGGCAAATGCTCAGTGAATCGGGAGGTGATATTAGTTTCCCATCAGA
Source organism: Bacteroidota bacterium (assembly GCA_024762835.1). Classification (GTDB taxonomy): domain Bacteria; phylum Bacteroidota; class Bacteroidia; order Bacteroidales; family M50B96; genus JANTGP01. The sequence continues at coordinate 2,191 of JANTGP010000311.1, read as the reverse complement.
TAGCATAGGTTATTGCGGGTTATGTCTTAAAACAATTGACGGAGGTAATACATGGTTTCAAGTATTGGGTAGCTCTACTACACCATACCTTGGCATCTATGGTCCTTGTACAGCCAATAGCTTTATTAATAATAATTATGGTATGAATAGCGGACGATATTTTACAGGATATAATGGTAGAGGCTATATAGCAATTACTCACGATGGAGGTATTAATCAGATGCTAATACAATTTAATGGTTTATATAATATAAATGATGTGAAAATGATTACTGAGAATATAACTTATGCTGTAGGTCGAGTTGCCCCTTATTGCGAAAATTTCTCTCCATTTATAGTAACAATGGATGGTGGTAATACATGGTATCAACAAGAATTTGAAATTGATACTAGTTATCAATACATCTATCCGGGATTACTTGAAGTTCCGCTTTTAACTGCAATTTGTTTTCCAACCAGAAAAATCGGCTATGCAGTTGGTCCAGCCGGGAAAATTTACAAAACAACAAACTCAGGTGGCAATTTAATACCTATACCAGAAGTTGCTACTATTCATGAAGAAGACATTGAACAAGAAGCATTAATTTATCCTAACCCTGCAAACGAGATTTTAAATATAAAATATAAGGATGTAACAATACAAGATTTCTCGTTAAAGATATACAATACGGAGGGCAAGTTGGTACAAAATGGTGGTGCAAATATTTTTGATAATAATATCCGGTTAAAGATTTCGTCGTTGCCAATAGGAATTTACTTTGTTAAAATAACAGGTGGCAAAAACACCAAAACTTTTAAATTTATCAAAAACTAATAATCTCGCCCCTTTAATCTTACAAACTAAATAATATGAAAAACAATTATACTCTTAATAAGCTTGTGATAATACTTCTTGTATCTTTCACATTCTCATCTTACGCACAAAACGATATAGCATTTAGCAATCTTTATATTCAAAATATTGCACAAATAAATGATAGTGCAAAGTATGATGGCTTTTATTCACATCGACCTACAAATCAGATAATACCAATTTTGTTTGTTGGTGATGTCGAAAACGTTGGAACCTTTGATCAAACAGATGTTTATTTCTATGCCTCTGTTACCGATAGTATGAATAGTATTGTTTATAACGATTCGGCATATGCATCACTTTTAAATATTAGTGATACTTCATCTCTTGCAAGTCCTAATTATTTTACACCTGCCGGTAATAATAATTATACTGCTGTAATGAATTGTGAGCAAGCCGAAATAGATGCTAACCCTTTAGACAATGTGTCGGAAAGCATTAATTTCTCTATTTCGGACGAAAGAAAAATAAAGAGATATAATGAGTATAACAATAATTTCTCTCCAGCTCAATATGGCGGAGGTGATTTTAGTATAGTTGAAGTTACTTTTACCGTAGCTGAAACTGATACAATTTCATCTTTATCGGTATTTCTAGATTCTACTTGTATGGGCGGTATTGTAATAGCACATTTAATACGATATGGCATAGACACTATTGCTTTACTAACAAGTGAAGAGTACTTTATTCAGCAAACGGATATTGGAAATTGGATTACCCTTACATTTCTTCAGGAAGGTAATAATAATGAAATTTTAGAACCAAATTATAGATATGTTGCAAGTTTAGAGTTATTTCCAATGAATGATTTAGTTATAGGCACAGATACCACAGGCTATCATGATTACTTAATTGAAACAAAATACATAATTGCAAATGGGACAACAACATTTATACAGTACCTTGAGGAAACACCGTTAATAGCTATAAATTTTTCTATGCCTGATACGAGTACAATAAACATATCAAATATTGGAGTGGAAATAAAATTAGAACTATTTCCAAACCCGGCAAACAATATCCTAAATGTTAATTGTGAAAAAGAAATACAATCAATCGCAATATACAAGCAAACAGGGCAGCTTGTATTACAAACAAAAGCTAATACACAAAAGCAAAACATAGATATTTCAACATTACAGGTTGGAAGTTATTTTATGCGTGTGGTTGGCAAAGATAATGTTTGGACAGAAAAGTTTGTGGTAATAAGGTAGAATATTCTACGCTAAGACTGCATATTAACAAGTTGGTAAAAAGACAAGAGCAGAATTGCATAATTGACAATTCTATAAAAAAATGTAAATTTGTAGAAAACAATTTATTATGCAAACAGCAAAA
>JANTGP010000310.1 GCA_024762835.1 Bacteroidota bacterium | reverse complement strand
AAGATTAAAATTAATAATAACACGATCCAAATGAAACGCCAATGATAAAATAATCATTATTAAAAACACAAAAGAATGATAATTTAACATTGTAAGTTACATCAGACATTAAAAAAATATAATATTTCAACATATGAAAAAACTCTTAGTAACTTTTGCGATAATTTACATATCCGTATTTAGGGTGTTCGCAGATACCAAATTGGATAGCAAAAATTTATCAGTAATAATGTCACCTGAAGTTTCAGTTTCACCAAACCCTTATATGTTCAACGATACATATATCGGTGAAACCACTTCCGCACTTTTTACATTTTCAAATACCGGTACAGACCCATTAAATATTACAGATATAACTTTTACCAATCCTGTATTTAGTATTGATTATACATCATTCACAATAGAGCCTGGGCAAAGTGGCGATTTGCCTGTTAAATTTACACCGGATTCACAGGGATTTTTCGAAGGAACCATGCAAATATGGAGCAATGATCCGGTGAATAATCCTTATGAAGTCGAATTGTCAGGTAATGGAGTTGTTGAATTGATTGACGGGTGGCAATGGATAGAAACCGGGTTTAATTATATCCTGATGGATATTGAATTTCCCGAAGGCCAAAACCAGGTGGGCTATGCCATCGGAGAAACCTATACCTATAACGGAGATGGTATTGTAATTAAAACCACCGACAGTGGACTTACCTGGACACAACTCACTCCTGATGGGATACCAGGCCTTGAAGAAATGTCATTTATTGATATGCAAACCGGTTATGCAGCAGGTTGGGACGGTTATGTAATAAAAACAACCGATGGTGGAGCTACTTGGGATACATTAACGGTAGCAAGTAACATGTTTGAAATTACCGATATTGAATTTTATAATGAGAATAATGGAATCATTCTGGAGCAGAGCAATGTTTACCTTACCCAGGATGGAGGAAATACCTGGACACAAGGTAACCCCTTAAACAACTCAGGTTACATGGTTGATTATTTAGATGCCAATACGCTTGTTGCTGTTGGAAACGAAAATTATATTTATAAATCCACAGATGGCGGAAACAATTGGGAGGTGAAAAATTCGGGGAATATTGGACAGTTATTATTAGGTGTTGATTTTTTGAATGATCAATATGGAATGGCTGTAGGCGATTACGGATATATCTTTAAAACAATAGATGGTGGTGATACCTGGACAAGTGACCAGCAGATGGGTGATCAACTTTTACATGTTCCCTTTATCTGGGATGAGGATACGGCCTGGGTTTGCGGAACTCCCGAAATGGTATTTAAAACTACTAATGGTGGTGTCAATTGGAACTCTGCTTATAATGGAAATTACCAAAAAGCATTCTATCGGATTACTTTTACTAATAATTACACTGGATTCATTTGTGGTGGTTCAGGAGGTATTGTTTTGAGGAAAGAAGGCTTAGCTGAAGTTCCCGCAATAAATGTAACACCAGAGGCCATAACCTTTGAGGATACCTATGTTGGGGAAATTGCAACAGAAACCCTCACAATCACGAATACGGGTTTTTCTACATTGGAAGTGACTGATATTGTTTCGACCAATGATGTATTTACAGTTGATGTGACTTCCTTTTCACTTGACCCCGGAACAAACCAAGAAGTTATTGTAACATTTACACCCGATGATGAAGGTCTTTTTGAAGGAGTGTTGCAAATTACAAATAATGATCCTGAAAACAGTCTTATTGAAGTAGAGGTTTCAGGAGAGGGATTATTAATGGCACCGGCAATTTCAGTAGATACTGATGAGATTGAATTTTCGGATACTTATATTGGCGAGTATTCATCTGAAACATTGACAATTTCAAATACCGGTAATGCCATATTGGAAGTAACAGACATTACTTCCAACAATCCGGTTTTTACTGTTGATATAACTTCCTTTACCGTCGAACCCGGAAACAATCAGGAGGTAACAGTTACCTTTACCCCGGATGACGAATTGCTTTATGAAGGGATTTTACAAATTGAAAGTAATGACCCGCAAACAGGAACATTTGAAGTTGCCCTTTCAGGAAACGGAATGATCGCTTATCCCTCAATTGCTGTTGAGCCTGCTGAGATAATTTTTGATACGACACTGGTTAATGAATTTTCAACTGAAATACTCACCATTGGCAACACAGGCATAGCAGCCCTTGATGTAACGAATATCTTTTCATCAAATACAGTTTTCACGGTAGATATAACAAATTTTGATCTTGAGCCAAATGAATATCAGGAAGTAGAAGTAACTTTTACTCCAGCTGAGCAATTAATGTATGAAGGAATATTACAAATTGAAAGCAATGATCCAAATGGAACGTTTGAAGTGTTACTTTCTGGATATGGTGATATAAATACTTATATAAATGAAAGAGATTTGCATAGTTCGATAAAAATTTATCCCAATCCGGTTAAGGATGTCTTGTACATTAATAATATTGAACACAAAGAGATATTCATTTATGATATATTTGGAAATTTAAAACTGAATTTTTTAAGTTTAGCAACAACAAGGGAAATTATTGTTTCAGAATTTCAAGCCGGGTTTTATATT
>JANTGP010000309.1 GCA_024762835.1 Bacteroidota bacterium | reverse complement strand
TGTATTTATCATTGCTTGATGCATTATTATTGTTCCTTCTTCTATCTTACTATATTTTGACACATAAGCTGACGATGCCTTTATTACGGGTAATTTAAACCCAATTTCTTTGACTTTTAAAAATAATTTTCTTCTTAAAGTAGCCGATTTTATTTGTCCTACTGTTATTAATGCATAATTATATTTCTCTTTTATTTTTTTTAAATCGTCGTCACAACCAATTATATTGTATCCTAATACCTTTTTGCCAATATTATCCTTTTTATCAACAATACCGACAATGCTATATTTACCTTCTGATTCAATTACATCAATACAGGCTTTACAATGTCCACCTCCGCCTATTAATATTATTTCTGGTTTATTCATAATTATTAGCTTGAGCAAATATTAAACTACACTACTAGGTATGTTAACAACTCTATCTGTCAGCCACTCAGAATTTTCTATATTCTCTACTTGACAATCTTTAAACATTGGTAAACGATTCATTAGCTCCCATATTGGGCGTGTCATTACACCGTTTTCGTTGGTGTATTGGAGAAATTTATCTCTTTCCTCACGATTCTTCAGCAATACAGCATTTAACCAATAATTGGATTGTGAATCAGTAGGTTCCTCGAAAAACTTAATATCTGTATTAGTAAAAAATGCTTTATATTTTATTGCTAATTCTCGTTTCGATTTAATAATTGCCGATAATTGCTCCATTTGCGATACCCCAAGGGCTGCTGCAAGATTTGTTAACCGATAGTTATATCCAATATAATCGTGTTCGTAATTCCATTTATGTGGCACTTTTGCTTGTGTCGTTAAGTGTTTTGCAAGTTTTGCAAGTTTTTCATTATCTGTAATAATCATACCTCCACCTCCTGTAGTTATGGTTTTATTACCGTTAAAGCTAAGCGTTCCTATCAAACCAAAAGTTCCTGTATGTTTGTCTTTATAAAAACTACCTAAACTTTCGGCAGCATCTTCAATTAAGGCAATATTATATTCATCGCAAATTTGTTTTATCTCTTCAATTTTAGCAGGATGTCCAAATGTATGCATTGGCACTACTGCACTTATTTTTTTATTAGTTAACTTATTATAAGTTTCACCACTTTTATTGGTTGTTTTTTCTTCAAGAAAAGCCCTAAGTTTTTCAGGCGATAAGCCCATAGTATCTTTATCTACATCAATAAAAACAGGTTTTGCACCGGTATAAGTTATTGCATTGGCTGTAGCAATAAATGTAAGTGGTTGCGTAATGACTTCATCATCTTGTTTTACACCTGCTAATTGTAGTGCAATATGTAAAGCTGCTGTTCCGTTTACGGCTGCTACAGCATATTTTGCGCCAGTAAATTCAGCTATTTTTTGTTCAAATAAATCAACAAACTTCCCTACACTAGATACAAATGTGCTATCTATACATTCGTTTAAATACTTCTTTTCGTTTCCTCTAAAACGAGGTTCGTGCAAAGGAATAAAGCCTTCGGTCTGTATATAGATGCTTTTAATATAATTAACAATACTTTTATACATTGTAAATGTTAGATTTATAATGTTTTAAATTTTCTTTATCTGCAAACCAATTAATCGTTTTAAGCAATCCATCTTGTAAACTATATCGCTGTTCCCAATTAGTTTGCGATTTAATTTTCGAGTTATCTCCAAACAGCCTAAACACCTCAGATTTAGAAGGTCTTAACCTGGCTTTATCTTGAATAATTTTTGCTTTTGGGTTTATCAACTGTATTAATGTTTCTGCTATCTTTTGCATAGAAATTTCGGAGTTTGTAGCAATATTACATTCATGACCTATTAAGCTGTTTGATTCTGCAATTTTTACAAAACCAGCTACTGTATCTTTTACAAATAATAAATCTCTGGTAGGGGTTAAATCTCCTAATTTAATTTCTTCGTAGCCATTAAGTAATTGTGTAATAATTGTTGGAATGATTGCTCTAGCAGATTGTCTAGGTCCATATGTGTTAAAAGGTCTCACAATACTTACAGGTAAATCAAATGATCTGTAAAAGGATTCTGCAATACTATCAGCACCAATTTTAGATGCAGAATAAGGTGATTGTGGTTGCTTAGGATGTTTTTCATCAATTGGAACATATTGTGCCGTCCCATAAACTTCTGATGTAGAGGTTACTAAAACTCTTTCAATTTTATAATCTTTTGCAGCCTGTAAAATGTTTAAAGTGCCTTTGATATTAGTGTCTATATAACTATCCGGTGAATGATATGAATAGGGTATTGCTATTAAGGCCGCCAAATGAAATACCATATCACAGCCTTTCATTGCTGTTCTTACACCATTGGGATCTCTAATATCACCTGTAAATATTTCAATTCTATTTAATTTTTCTTGAGGGAAACTATCTAGCCAACCCCATGAATTAAAAGAGTTATAATATACAAATGCTTTAACTTTATATCCTAAATCCAACAATTCTTCAACCAGATGACTCCCTATAAAGCCATCAGCTCCAGTTACTAATATTTTTTTGTTCTTATTCATGTTTTTTACAAATATAACAAATTATACTTTTTATACTTTTAACAAAATCTCTTCTAAATATTCCCCATAAG
>JANTGP010000308.1 GCA_024762835.1 Bacteroidota bacterium | reverse complement strand
ATAATCTAAGAAAATGACAAAAGCGGATATTGTAAACGAGATTTCTAAGAACACAGGAATTGAAAAAATTACAGTTTTAAAAACTGTTGAAGCCTTTATGGATACAGTAAAAGATTCATTAGAATCAGGAAAGAATGTATATTTAAGAGGGTTTGGAAGTTTTATTATTAAGAAAAGAGCTGAAAAAACAGCTAGAAATATTTCTAAAAATACTACTATCATTATACCTGAACATTTTATTCCAGCTTTTAAACCTGCAAAAACTTTTGTATCTAAGGTTAAAAACAACGTAAAGTAGTAATCGAATCTTTTATTTAGAAATTTATAATTATGCCAAGCGGTAAAAAAAGAAAGAGACATAAGATGGCAACTCATAAGAGAAAAAAACGCCTGAGAAAAAATAGGCACAAGAAGAAGAAATAGTTTTTTCGCGCCATCTTAATAATTAAAACGATAAACCTAAAGAGCTTTCTTTAGGTTTATTGCATTTTTACATATTCAATATTATATTTGTTATTTTGATCAAATAGCAAATATAGTATTGATACAATATAAGTAAGTTTCATAAAATGGTAAAGGTTTAATCATTATATACCTTTCTTAAATGAAACAGTAGTAGTGAATAAAGATTTAATAATAGACGTAACCTTAACAGAAACTGTTGTTGCCTTACTTGAGGAAAAACAGTTAATAGGTTTAAACAAGGAAAAAAATAATACCCGGTTTTCAGTTGGCGATATTTATCTTGCAAAAGTAAAGAAGTTGATGCCGGGTTTAAATGCTGCATTTGTAAATGTTGGCTATGAAAAAGATGCATTTTTGCATTATCTCGACTTAGGACCACAGTTTAATTCATTCTCAAAACTTTTGGGAACCGCTTATAAGTCAAAATCACATTTCACTAATTTTTCTAAATTTAAACAAGAACCGGATATAAATAAAAGTGGAAAAATTACTGATATTCTTTCGCCCGGACAAATAATTCTTGTTCAAGTTGCGAAAGAACCAATATCTACTAAAGGTCCTCGCCTTACAACAGAGATTTCAATAGCCGGAAGAAATATTGTTTTATTGCCTTTTGCCGATAAAGTTTCGGTTTCTCAGAAAATTATTTCAGACGAAGAAAAGAAAAGATTAAAGAACCTTTTACAAAGTATTAAACCTGCTAATTATGGCGTAATAATTCGGACTGCTGCCAAAGATAAAAGGGTTGCAACTCTTGATAGCGAGTTGAGAAATCTTGTTTTTAAATGGGAATCGGCATTGGAAAGAGTTGCTGAAATGGAAGTTCCCGACCTGTTTATTAGTGAGTTGAGTCGAACATCATCAATTGTTAGGGATTCATTAAATGCTTCGTTTAATAATATATTTGTAAATGATAAACGCTTATTTAATGAGATTAAGGGATATATAGGTACAATTGCCCCTGAAAAACAAAAAATAGTTAAATACTATTCAAGTAAAGTTCCAATATTCGAGCAGTTTGGAGTTGATAAACAAATAAAAATCCTTTTTGGAAAATCAATTACAATAAAAGGTGGTGCTTATCTTATAATTGAGCATACCGAAGCTTTACACGTGATTGATGTAAATAGTGGCAGTCGCAACAGTAAAACAAAGAATCAAGAGTCAAACGCATTAGAAACAAATCTTGCATCGGCTGAGGAAATAGCTCGCCAATTGATCTTGCGGGATATGGGAGGAATTATTGTAGTTGATTTTATTGATATGACAAGTGCAGAGAACAGGCAAATCCTTTTTGAAAGAATGAAGGAATTGATGTCAACAGATTCTGCAAGACATAGTATTTTGCCTTTAAGTAAATTTGGCTTAATGCAAATTACACGTCAGCGTGTACGACCGGAGATGCTTATTGAAACCATTGAGAAATGTCCGACATGTGGTGGCTCAGGTGAAATTTCTTCGAGCATTGATATACTTGAAGAAATAGAAAGTAATCTTAAATATATTAAAACTCAACGACCTGACCAGAAAGTCTTTTATTTAAAGGTTCATCCTTTTATAGCCGCTTATATCAACAAAGGTTTTTTCTCTTCAATTAAAAAGAAATGGAGTAAAAAGTATTCCTGCAGAATAAAGTTAAGACCATCAAATTCTGTTTCTTTTCTTGAATTCTTTTTTGTTGATAAAAACAATGTTGATATTTTAGTATAAATGCCTCACCATAATTACCTGTAACACATCTTATTATTGCTCTATTTTATTGATGTATAGCTGTCAGTTTCTCATATTTTAATTAAGTGGATTAGTACTGGCCGCAGATTCTATTAGTAAATACGGCCGAGTTTATTTTATTACAGCTTTTTGTTTGGTGCAATAAATAGGATTTTGGCTGAAAGCCAAATAAACCTTAGCACAGGGCAACGCCCTGTGTGCTTAGCATTGAACAAAGACGCCCTGGAAGGGCAATATTATCGCTCACCCGATAAGCATCGGGTTCATTTACTAATCGGTATTATGCCCTTACAGGGCGTATTACATATTACCTAAATCACAGGGCGTTGCCCTGTGCTAAGTTATCAAAGCCTTTCAGGCTTATTCTTAAAACATTGTTGTTTTTACATTTTGC
>JANTGP010000307.1 GCA_024762835.1 Bacteroidota bacterium | reverse complement strand
AGATTAAAGAAGCGGGGGTATGTATCTCTACTCGAGATCTACCGAAAGATTTCCCCACAACTTAACGAACCGCTGCTTACGAGACCCGTACGGGCAGAATTCTAAGATAAAAGCAAACTTTTATTGCACAAATCAAAAGATGTTGTCAACTCTTTCCAATCATCCTTCTTGTCTTTTTTTTATTAGCTGCGTGTCAAGTGTGAAATTAAACGTTTTTCAATCCGGGCTAATCACTCTTTGAGTTTTTGTGACTCCAGAGTGCTTAACCCTTAAGGCAGCTACCTTACGTTTTCCCAAAGTTTTTACTCTACCCAAATTATATTTATCCAGCCTGCCTGAGTTTGACATATGGAGTACCTCTTTTGACTGTTGCAAAAACCCTTGTGATTAGCTTGAATTTTACAGCATTCATTACAGTTCCATGTTCTTTTCCTTCAATTGTTTTTCTCTTGTAATATAGTTTCAGTTCTGGATCATTTATTATTGCTGATCTCGCCCCATTGGTCAGATTAACCTTAATCCTTTTATTGGAAAGTTTAGAGACTCTCGTCTTGCCCAGTATACTGGTGCCTGAGGAGTGCTCGAACGGGGCTATACCGGAATAGCAGGCGTATTTTCGAGCATCAGTAATGGAACTAAAGTTATTGGTGAATAAGATGAACATGACAGCATTAACCAGACCGATACCTGTAACACTTTTTGCAAGGATATAGTTACGTTCAATAGCGAGATTCTCTCTGATAACCGACTTTATTTCTTTTTCAATCTGGGTGATATCTTCAGTTAGAATATTGATTCTATTTTTCGCTCTGTCTATACAAGATCTGTTTTCTTCATAGTTTAATTCTTTCACTATTGTTTTGTCAATAGTCCTGGTCCTAACCAACCGCTCTCGTTCGTTGATTAAACTTCTTAAAGTAAGCATGATCTTGGAAGCAGTTCTGCTTGGCACCAGTTCATCTCTGTGTAAATAACAAAATCGAGCAATCTGGAATGCATCGATTTTGTCGCTTTTTCCACGTGTCAAGCCCAATGACCGTTTAATATGGAGAGGCGATTCAAGGCAATAATTGGCCTTTCCAGTAAAAAAGTTGACTAATGCCATACCGTAGATACCTGTGCTTTCCATGCAAAACAGGGTGTGTTTGAATAATATATTTTGTTCTTTCAACCATTTCGAAAGTAAGTTAAATCCATCGCTGTTATTAGGGATTTGACAATAGGGGGATTTTTTTTGAAGTTCCTTTTTGTAAAGGACCACATCTAGCGTTTTCTTTGCAATGTCAATGCCAACAAACCATTTGTAATTCATATTTTTACAGTATTAAGAAAGTTTAACAAGGTTAGCCGAATTGTTGAATGAACTAATACCTTTAATAAGTCTGGAAACTTGGAATTCTAATTGGTTCCATTCAACAAAAAGAGTAAAGGACTGATTCTGCGCATTAGCCCAAGGCTAAGTGGTGTGATTAGTTCACCTTTACTCTTTCGGTTAACTTAATTGCTTCTAAGATATAATACTGTAAATCTAAAGGTGGTGTGAGAGGCGCTCTGGCGGTCTATCGACCGTCAGCCGTCTACTCGATTAGGTTTTCGTGCGTTATTCTTCAAGTCGTTTAACTTGCTTTATATAGGTATCATCAGAGAGTTTTTTTATTGCTTTCATAGTGTTTTTTTCATTCATTATTTTCAATTGGTATTTGGCAATTTCCCGAAGTTGTTGAAATCGTTCCCATTTCTCTATTTCTTTTTTTATCATTTCTGCATTCAGGCTTTCAATATTGGAAAGCACAGCCAATTCGTTAATGCTTGCATAATCTCTAATGTTTAAATCTTGTTTTGCATATTCTGGGTTTAATATTTTCCAGTCTTTTGCTGTACAATTAAACAGAGCAACATTTAAGAGGTCGGCTTCATTCGCATAAACAATCCATTCTTTGTCTTTATCGTAATTTTTCTTTGGTAAGATATGTTTTTGAACGGCATCTGTTTGTAAATGATAGTTTGCTTTACTGAGAATACGTTTCACGTCCCATTCAAGATTGTATTGATTGCTTTCAATTGCTTTAAATCTTTGATATTCTTTTATCAAGTAGAGTTTAAATGTTGCACTTATTGCGGCTCCAAATTCAAAAGCAATGTCTCTATGAGCATATGTTCCTCCGTATCTCCCAGATTTTGAAATTATACCAATTGCACCAGTTTTTTCAGTCCATTGTTTTGGACTTAATACAAAGGTTGGTAATCCTGCCTCGCTCTTAAAGTGGTCAAATTCCACCACTTTAAAATCAGGGTTATACATATTTTCCCAGGTTCCCAAAAATTCAATAGTAGTTCGTGTCCGTATCCAATTTTTAATCACATCAGCCGCTCGGTTACTTCCTTGTTTCGCCTTTGCCATATCAGTGAGGCAAATGTAATCTTCCTCATGAATACTTGTTATTGAGATAATTGTATCCTGTATGTCTATTTTCTTTAATTTGCTCATTATTAAATATTTCCAAAGTGGTCAAATTCGACCACTTTAATAAAAGTGTTCAATTTTCAAATTTAATAATAATAATTTTTCATGTGAAAAGAGTTTTGATTA
>JANTGP010000306.1 GCA_024762835.1 Bacteroidota bacterium | reverse complement strand
AACAGTCCTTTAACTATGACGGCCCAACCTGCTTATGATAATTTGATAGCTAAAGGTTGGACGATTGATGTTGATGCACCATTAACTCCAGGCCCACATATCAATTTAACAGGTAACGGATTAGATATTACCAATAGTAATACAGCTATTCCAGAAGATGGTACGGATTATCAGGAAACCACAGTAGGAAATCCTATTGTACATACTTTTGTGATTGAAAATACAGGAGATCAAGATCTTACTTTAACTTCAGCGTTAATTTCTACCAATGCTGATTTTGTGATCAGCAGTCAGCCGGCCAATACAGTGATTCCGGCAGGGGGAAGTGAACCTTTTGAAGTTACTTTTAATCCAACCACTTTAGGAGCCAAAACCGGATCTGTTTTAATTCAAAGTGATGATGCTGATACAAGTATTTTTGTATTAAATTTAAAAGGAGAAGCAGTTTTAGTACCCAGCAACCAGATCATGATTACTCAGTATTATAGTGGTATACAGTCAATAGATAAATGGATAGAAGTTAAAAATATTTCCGGACAAGATATTCCTGTAGACACTTATTACCTTGCTTTATTTGATGAAACCCTGGCAAGAACAGGGGTTATAGAGTCGAGTAATCCTACTCAAAGTACAGCAATTCCTGCTTTGACAGCCGGGCAAACTGTTTTATTTAAAAATGGTTCTGCTTCTACACCTTCTGCAGGTAACATTGGAACGGCCAGTCAGATTAATTCTGCCGTTTGTGATTTTAATGGGGATGATGTAATATTAATTTCTACCAATAACACAACTTCTTGTTATAATTCAAGAGTAGATATTATTGGTAATGTTTCAGCCTCATCAGGTTCATCACCAGACGTTTGGGGAGCAAATTCCGCCTTTATCAAAGGAGGTTGTTCTTCTGAAAGCGCCCATAAAGATTTTGATATTAATGATTGGACCTTCCTGATCTTAGATGACGTTGATCATGCGGATTCTGGAACTAACTTGGCTTTAGGAACGCAGGTTTTAGGAGCTACAGAATTTGATGGTACTAATTGGTCAAACCTTGACCCGGATATATCCAGAACAGTGATTTTAACTAATTCATTTAGTGATGCTTCTCAAACGGTAGAAGCCTGTAATTTAATTATTAACCCGGGTGTAAATGTTGTATTTGATTCAAATGGAGCCAGTACAAACAGTATTGTAATCTATGGTGACTTTATTAACAATGGTTCTCTTACAATTGGTGATACAGAATCTTTTGTTACTATGAAGGATAATGCGAGCTTAGGAGCTATTACAAAAATTGAAAATTCAAAGCCTTTGGCGAATATCCACGATGCTACTTATTGGTCATCTCCTGTTCAAAGTCAGCAACTCTATACCGTCTTTGCAGGTGTAGATCCTAATAGAATTTTTGATTACAGGGCAGGTGATGTGAATCCGCTCTATGCGGGAACAACATATAAATATTGGTGGAAAGCTGATCCGGGAGCTATGGAATCCGGTAGAGGATATTCAGTTGAGGGAACCTCTACAGGAGTTCAAATCATTACTTTTTCAGGAATACCTTTTAACGGATCCATTACAAAGAGTTTGTATTACAGTGGAACACCGGATACAGGAACTGCAAATGAGAATTTTAATTTGATAGGAAATCCCTATCCAACAGCCATTGATATAGATAAATTTTTGTTAGGAAATGGTGTTATTAGTGATATTGCTTTATGGAGTCATGCTACGCCTGTAGATCCTGATGGTAATTTTACTCCGGCAGATTATTTGCATTATAGTTTATCTGGGCCAAATTCACCCGGAGTAACCAATAATATAGGTTCGGGACAAGGTTTTATGGCCAGAACGATTGGACAAGGAGGAGCTACTTTTTCTAATAGTTACAAAATGAAAGATGCCAATGATCAGTTCTATAAAACGGAAGTAAGTAAACAGGGTTATTTATTGGTGAATGGAAATAAGGATCGAATTTGGTTGAGATTAAACGACGGTTCTAATATTAAGGATGATATTTTAGTAGCTTTTGATAAGAATACTTCAGATGATTTTGATAAAAGATATGATGCCCCTGTTGGTTTAGGCGATAAATCCATAAAACTTTATTCTCAGATTGCGGATAATGAATTTGTGATCCAAAGTTTAGGACAATTCTCAACGGATAAAAAAGTTTCTTTAGGTTTTGATACGAAAAAAGAAGGTACTTTTAAATTGAGTATTGCCGGACTGGAGGCAAATCTTAAAGGGGCTGATGTTTATTTAACAGATAATAAATTGGGAATCACTCATAACTTAAAAGAAGGCCCTTACACATTTGAACAGAAATCCGCAGGGATTTTTAAAAATAGATTTACTTTACAGTTTGCCGCAGCTGCTTTAGGAGTTGATGATTTTGTTAAAGATAATGACTTTAGTATAGCCAATGCTGATAATGGATTTAATATCAACGCCAGTAAGGTAGTCAATAAGTTGAAAGTTTACGATATGTTGGGTAGAATGGTGATGCAAATAAATCCAAATAAACAGAGCTTTAATGTGTCAGCTGAAAATATCAAACAGGGTACCGTTTTGATCTTTGAAGTAACGCTGGAAAACGG
>JANTGP010000305.1 GCA_024762835.1 Bacteroidota bacterium | reverse complement strand
ATTGTAACTGTTTTCATTCATATGTCCTTGAATACTAATTGATACTATTATATTCAATTTTATTCATTTTGTCAATATGGAACTTTATTTCATAACGTTTGAAATGAGCAATCAAAAAGCCGTTCGCGGGTTTTTGATTGGTCTCCTTTGGTTTGTTAGATATTTGGTATATTCTTTTCAAGATTTTCAATATTTACACTTAAATCACTGGCATTAAGATAGTCTAGTTCATAAAGTGCAATACTCAAAAACATATACCCTAGTAGATAAACGTAAGTACTGGATGAATAACTATCTTTATTTTTAGTATGGCTATTCAATCTAGATGCAATCTTCCCATGAACAGTATTATTTCGAATTGCATACAAAAAGTTTCTCAAAATAAAATTGATATAATCTTTGTCATTACTTAAACTTAATATCAATGTATTTTCATTTCCACTATCTTGTATAGTTACGGATCTATTAACCAGTAACTCTTTTAGTTTGTTGCCTAAACTCCTTATGATGGCATGACTTTTTTCCTCATTTTCATTACTAATATTTAATTGAATAGTGTTGCCTGAGATTACAGGATCTGTGATTTTGTAATAAGCCTCACCATAAGTAGCTGTGATGGCATTATGAATAATCTTGAATTGACTTTTAAAAGTATTATAAGAACTCGATATGTATTTGTTTGCAATACCTGCTGATTTCTGAGAGTCATCATAATATTTTTTTTCTATTACATAATTCTTCAAGATAAAGTTCGCAACAAATCTTGTAAGTTTTTCCGGCATGTTTTTTATGTATTTTTCTATAACATCTTTGATTGTTGTTTCATCATTGATATAGGTATTTAAATTTGTCATTACTGCGTCAATTAATGCATCTAAAGATTTTGAATCACTTAATTGTTTTATTGAAGTCGGATTTTTTTGTATAAATATCTCTGTGTACGCATTATTAATACACTTCCACAAGAAAGTAAATGCCATGTCTGGTCTTGTCGGAAGGCAATAATAGGAATCCAATAAATGTGTTTTTATAACATAAGGAACATCATTGTCACTCTGCCATTTCTCTGAAAAGACATACTTCAAATCTAGATGTTTGAGCTTGTCATTCTCAATCATTTTTTCATGTTTCGTTTTGTCATATTCTTTTAATATCTCTAGTGTGCTCAATGTGTTCCTTTTATGTATATCTAACGATCAAGCTGTGCGGCGCAAACGAAGCGCAGCGTAGTTTGCGTCCGAACAAGCGCCTTGTTAGCACTATTTGCGTAACTCATATGCTTGTTTCAGTAATGAGTTAATCGTTTCTTCCTTCTCTGAAATATCATTTTCAGAAAGTTTAATTCTGTAGCTTCCCCAGCGCTTATCATAATCAAGCATATCAAGCTCTGCATTGGATATTGCCTCTTCTGTTTCCTCTGTTTGTGGTAGGCGTATTTCAAGGCGTAAAGCACTTTTTTGAGGACGACATACCGCAAAATTACATGCACGACCATCTACCCAGAAGCCGATATAATATTTGTTGTAGCTGAACTCTACTGCGGGCAAAAAGGATTTTGATATTTCAAGTATCCTATCTGCCAATGCTACTGTTTTTTTCGTTCCTCTCTTTTCCCAGTAATTCCTGTCTGTTGGTTCGGATACTTCCTCGTCTTCTTCGATGTATCCGAGTTTCACAGTATCAAGGACTTTTGTGAATTGAAGTCCAACACCTTCAGGTGTTTCGATAGCAGTCGCTTGAATAGCCATTATTGGTATAAAACCATTAAATAAACCGACCACATTAAGGAACCTGCTCGTAATATCTTCTGCAACTATTACTGCTGTATGGTCGTATTGCGGATATTTTCTTCTTTCAATATCCCAATATTCAATGGTTCTGATTATATGAGATTCATCAGTAGCACCTAACTGAATTTCAACCTCATACCTTCCGTGCCCATCAGCATCTTGCAATAGCAAATCAAGACGACCAGCACCGATATGAATACGTTCTTTATCTTTTAGGATGACATCGCCAATCCCGAGAATTGAAGGGTCATCAGCAATAATATCCTGCAACCACCTTTCATTTAATGTTGGGTGGTTCTTCAAATTTACTGTTTTCAGTTTGATATGCTTCATAACTTCCTTTGGTGCTATTTATTCAAAGAACATTATAGTCCGATTTGCCTTATATTTTCTAATTAACAGACACTATTAATTGTTCCTTGAATAGGATATTCTCTGCTTAGATAATAACAATATGTCCATTATTTTGGTATGGTAAAGTTTTTGGTGTAAAATTACATAAAGCTTAAATGTCCTTTTTTGTGTTTATATACAAATAACAGGACATTTTTTGAGTGTTAATTGGATATATAAGTATTAACAGACATTGTGTCTGTTATCACCGCACCAATTAATAGTCTAAATTTTAGAAAGCACGAGAAGGGGCAAGATGGAAGTTAAAAAATATGCAGGACTAACTAGTTAATTCAAATATTTTTTCGCTTTCAGATTGCTTCTTCTCGTGCTTCCCTTCGGGTGTAGCACTTTTGCTCATACTCTGCGTTAGATTTTTTTGAATTAGCTTTGGCTAGTCCAGCAAAAATCTGCCTTGATTATGAACAAAATTGCTACATCTAAATTTCAGACTATTAGTTGGTGCGGTGATAATA
>JANTGP010000304.1 GCA_024762835.1 Bacteroidota bacterium | reverse complement strand
AAAGTAAGTACTGTATATTTTGAGAATAAAGGTATGTTTAATAGAAATGAATTTGACCTTTAGGATTGATTTTTAAATTAAATAATGTGCCCGGCACTTGGGAACTTATCTGCTCCAAAAGTAACTGTGTAGATACCTTTTTCTTCGTTTACAAGTTCCGCTACTTCTTTACCTAATACATTATATACTTTGAGCACCACTTCTCCTTTTTTAGGTATTTGATATGTTATCTTTGTTGTTGGGTTAAATGGGTTTGGATAATTTTGATGCAACAAATAATTATCAATTATAATATCTAAATCACTACTTGAAGTTTTTGGCATTTTATATTGTGGTGTATTTACAATATTGGTTCTAGTTGAGTAGGTTGAACCATTATAGGCTTTTACATAATATTTTATACCATCTGTGTTTTCATAGAATGTATCCTTATCAATATAATCAAAAGTTTCACTATTAACAGTTGCTATTGTGGTGTACTTTATTGTTCCGGGAATACTTCTATAAACTTTATAAGCTGATGCACTAAAGTTGGGATTTGGGGACCAAATTAGCCAAGATTTATATTCTTCGGGTTCATCACCATAGTGAACTAAATTTAAGCAATTTTGCCAATAATCGGATGGAAAGTCACTAGTCTTTACTGCCAAACTTGATCCTTTGATTTTCCAAATAGGGACTAATTCACCCGTTTCAATTGGTTCCCATGTACCATTAGTCTTTCTATATTCATAGGAATCAGAGGAATAATTATACTCTAAATAAAAATCGAAAACTGTACCATAATTAATATTATAATTATTGTCTCTAAAGTCAAAATAAAAATAAGTATTTGTATTTTGTCGGTTGTTAGAAAATTTATACAAACCATAGCCATATGCCTCTAGTTCATCATCAGGCTGAGAGTCAAATGAAATGTTCCAACCTTTACCATCATCATAATTACCTGTTATGGTTTCTTCGGCATGTACATCACAATTTCCACATTCTTCCCAATTTTCATATTGACCATCATGAGTATAAACTTTGCCTATTCTAAATAATTGATATATTAATGTCAACTCACTTGGTACATTTTCAGTCTGCATGAATAATTCTGGTTTCTCATCTTTGGATCCTTCCTGAGAATATATGTTGGTAATATTAATATATAACAGAATAATAATTGAAATAAAATAAAGTTTCATAACTAATCTCCTCATTTTATATATAATAATTTATTGGTGTTAGTTAAGGGAAGTAAAATAGAATGATAATTAATTGCCGGCGAATAATATTGAAAATTAAGACTATTAGGAAGAGCAATTTGATTCACAACTTCTCCTTTTGTATTGATTTGAATAAGCGATAGTATATCGTCAACGAATTCCCTTTCAACAAATAAGATATTGTCCATTTCATCAATTAATAATTCATTGGGAATTACTTGAAAGTCTTTTTTCCACAATATGTTACCTTCATAGTCTATTGAATAAAGATTCTTGAAGTTTACATAAATATTTCCATATCTATCCATTGTTGGACTATAAACAGAATGTTCACCCTCATTTAGTATAACCTTCCATCTTAACTTACCTTCAGGAGTGTATGAAAAAAGACCTAATTCCGTTTCTTCAGTTTTCGTTAATACTACATAAACATTACCTTGACTGTCAACTAATGGTGTCGCAAATGGTGTAATTATTCCATCAATCTGCCATTTAATACTCTGAGAATTGAGATCAACTGCTAGTAAAGCAACTCCTAATACACCTGGCGAATATAAGCTATTGCCATCCGGTGATATTGCCATAGCAGAAAAAGTTTTAAAATAATTGTTTTGAAGTGTCCACATTAACTCACCATCTTTACTTATTGCATTTATTGCTGTTGGTTCTTTCGAATATGAATATATTGTACCATCCTTACCTATATTCAACTCATAATCACAATTAAGGGCAACTCTCCAGTTTAATTCACCTTTTGAAGAAATTGAGTAAACTGAATCTGTTCTCGGGTATCCAAATATTATATCTCCGTTCTTGGTTACAAGTGGTGTTGATATGCTAAAATTATAAAATGCTCTAGGCAGTTCATAAATCCATTTTTTTTCGCCTAGTGGTGTAAAACAAACCAGTCCTGATGGGATAGCTGCTGCAACAAAGTAAAAGCAGCTATCTTCTCCGACTACTGCTCCACTAGTCGCAACATAATTATCAAAAGTTTTTTCTATTTTGCTAAAAGCCGGTATTGTTCCATTGAGACGTCCAGTCCCCATTGGGTTACCGTGATACATAGGCCAAGGAGAATTAGCCAGCGAAGGCCAAGGTATATCTTCCTGGTAACCTTCCGGTTTTTCTTCCGGTGGTTTTGGGTTGGTTGTATCGCAGCTTGTTATTGCCAATAGCGTTATTGTTAATATTATAACTAATAATTTCATAATTTCTCCAAGTTGTTGTTATTCTTGCTAACAACTACAATTTATATAAAACCGGTTGGGTAGTTTTCTATTTTACTTAAAGAACAATATAATCTATATAAATGTAAGACAAATATTATGCAGTTTAAATCGGATATGGGGGGGGGGATTTTGCGTGTAGGTATTTTGCATTTTCAACCCAACTAATTTTGCTTAAGTATTGTTCTATTAAAAATAAAGCTGAACTAACTTAAATTATTGAGACTATTGCAATGTAAGAT
>JANTGP010000303.1 GCA_024762835.1 Bacteroidota bacterium | reverse complement strand
TAATAGACGCAATATTTTAATTGAGAATGCAAAAAACTATAATGTTCCAATTGTCTATGTGAATCAGATTGGGGCTCAAACCGAGATAATATTTGATGGGGACTCAATGGTTTTAAATGCATCAGGTGAGATAGTTGAAAAGCTAAAGACATTTGATGAAGATTACAGAATTATCTCTTTTGATGAGATAAGTAAGAAAGAAGCTCTTGTTGAAGCAAACACAGGTCATATCGAAAAGATTCATGACGCTATTGTGCTTGGGATAAGCGATTATTTTAGGAAAACGAATTTTAAAACTGCAACTCTTGGTTTATCAGGAGGTATTGACTCGGCTGTTACTCTTGTTTTGGCTGTTGAGGCCTTAGGTAAAGAAAATGTGAGAGTTTTGTTATTACCCTCAAAATACTCATCACAGCACTCAATTACCGATGCTGTTGATTTAGCCGAGAATCTTGGAATAGAGTACGATATTGTTAATATTGAGAAAATTGTTGCAGAGTTTGATACTGCCATGAAACCAATTTTTAATAATATGCCTGCCGGTATTGCCGAGGAAAATATTCAGGCACGTATTAGAGGAGTTTTATTAATGGCCTTATCAAATAAATTTGGAAATATTTTACTTAATACTTCAAATAAAAGTGAGGCTGCTGTTGGTTATAGTACATTATATGGAGACATGAATGGTGGTTTGTCTGTTTTAGGCGATGTTTATAAAACTGATGTGTTCCTTTTGGCAAAATATATAAACAGAGAAGAAGAAATAATACCAATAAATACGATTGTTAAACCACCTTCGGCAGAGTTACGACCTGACCAAAAAGATAGCGATTCATTACCTGATTATGATGTATTAGACAAAATACTTTTTCATTATATCGAACAAAAGAAATCTCTCAGTGAGATCGCAGACTTGGGATTTGATTCCGCACTGGTAAGAAAAGTCCTGACAATGGTTAATAGAAATGAGTATAAACGATTTCAAACACCGCCAATATTAAGGGTGTCGTCAAAAGCATTTGGTTTTGGCCGACGTATGCCTTTGGTAGCAAAATATTAAAAAGAGCTTATTTTATCTCAAAATTTAATAATGTTTGTCCTTCTATTGAAGCAATTAACCTGTCCCCTATTTTTACAGGACCAACACCTGCCGGTGTTCCTGTGAATATTAAATCACCCATCTTCAAAGTGAAGAATTGCGACACATAGGCAACTAAAGTGTCAATATCAAATATCATATCCGAGGTATTCCCTTTTTGCACTGTTTTGTCATTTATATCCAAACCGAAGTTAATATTATTAATACTTTCAAACTGCGATTTATCTACAAATTTTCCTATTGGTGCCGAGTTGTCAAATGCTTTTGCAATTTCCCATGGTAAACCCCTCGACTTACAATCGCGTTGTAAATCTCGTGCAGTAAAATCAATACCAATTCCAATGTCTTGATAATAGCGATGGGCAAACTGTTTGGCAATGTTTTTCCCAACACGGTTTATCTTTACAACAATCTCACATTCGTAATGAATCTCCTTTGAAAAATCAGGAATATAAAAAGGTTTGTTCTTTTGCAAGATAGCCGTTTCGGGTTTTAAAAAGAAAACCGGCTTTTGGGGAACAGGATTATTTAATTCTTTTGCATGATCGATATAATTTCTTCCAATAGCTATTACTTTCATTTCATTTTATATTTAAAATTGTTCGGTAATAATAATCAAAATTTATTGATTACTGATAATTATATTTCCAATAACTATCATATTCCTCATTAGATATTCATAAATTGTTATTACTCATAATAGTTTTATTATTCTGCTTATTATCATAATGATATTAGGGTTTTTAGTAAGAGTGCTGTTTTAGCTTTTGGAGCTAATATCTCGAATATGGGTTCAAAGATTTCATATACCGATAATGCGGAGAAAGGTTTTATCCCCTCAAATATGAAGTTAGGTGCTTGTCTTAGAACTAATCTGACTAAGAATCAGAGCATTGCTCTTGCTTTCGATGTAAACAAATTACTTGTTCCTACACCTCCGGTTTATGATTTTAATGAAACGGGGAATTATATTATAATGTATGGAATGGATCCTGATATTGACGTACTTACCAGTCTTTATAGGTCTTTTTATGATGCACCTGGTGTTTTACAAGAAAACGGAGAGCGAAAAGTTTGGCTTGAAGAATTTCATGAGATTAATTATTCTTTAGGTGTCGAATACTGGTATGATAATCTATTTGCATTAAGAGGTGGTTACTTTTTTGAACATCCGACAAAAGGAGGACGTGAATTCTTTAGTATTGGTGCCGGTGGAAAGTATAATGGATTTGGTCTTGACATTTCTTATCTTATCCCAACAAAACAAAGGCACCCTTTGATTCATTTATTTAGAATATCCCTAAGTTATAATTTTGACAAATCAAGCTTAAGCTAATTAAGGAGGGTTCTAAAAATTAACTTCGTTGAGCTCGCAAGCTCGGTTCCTTTCTTTTAAATGAATTTTTAGAACCCTGCTTAAGATAGATATTTGCAGAATAACCTGCTTTATTCAATAAACATTTCTCAATAACTAAGTGTTAATAAAAAACCGATTGATAGATTATTAAAACAAAAACATGGATTAAATGATTTGTAAAATTATATTAATACATATTTAACTTTATAAATATACTAATTAACGAATATG
>JANTGP010000302.1 GCA_024762835.1 Bacteroidota bacterium | reverse complement strand
TATAAATGCAAAGTTTTGTCCGTTCATGCCAGAGGCCATTAGTGCGAGTAGGATAGAAGAGGGGCCTACCAAAGGAACAACATGATAGTTTTTTTTTTGTGCAATTGCAACAATATCAGCACCGGGATCGGCAATTCCTGGGCAGCCAGCTTCTGAAATTACTCCAATATTCTGATTATTCTCAATTGCCTCTAAAAAGGAATGTAATTCATTAACTTTGGTATATTTGTTTAATATATAAAATGTTAAGTCGTCAATGATAATTTGAGGTAATAATTTTTTTAAATATCTTCTTGCCGTACGCTCATTTTCTACAATATAATGCTTAGTTTGGCTAACAACAGTTTTTACAAACTCCGGAATTACTTTGTTTAGAGAGCTATCTCCTAAGGTGGTTGGAATTAGATATAATTTACCGGTCATAATTTATATTGATTGTAATTGAGCAATTGTTTCCACAGGATTGTTTGACTTAAAAATGTAATTTCCGGAAACAAGAATATCAACTCCTGCATCTAATAATTGTTTTGCATTTGTATTGTTTACGCCTCCGTCTACTTCAATAAGAGTATTACTTTGTTTTCGTGTTATCAAAGCTTTTAGTTCTTTTACTTTATTATAGCTTTCTTCGATAAAACTTTGTCCTCCAAAACCCGGATTAACAGACATAATAAGAACCATGTCAAGCTCACTAATTATGTGTTCTAATAAGGAAACCGCAGAATGAGGATTTAACGCAACACCGGCTTTCATTCCCTCAGATTTTATAGTCTGGACAGTTCTATGAAGATGATTACAGGCTTCATAATGAACGGTTAAGATATCTGCACCTGCATCCTTAAATTCTTTTATATACCTTTGGGGTTCAACTATCATTAAATGAACATCAAGTATCTTGCTCGTTTTGTTTCTGATTTGCTTTATTATTGGCATTCCAAATGAAATATTTGGAACAAATACACCATCCATAATATCAAGATGAAACCATTCGGCTTTGCTTTTATTGATAAGTTCAATGTCTTTGTTTAATTCACCAAAATTGGCCGACAAGAATGAGGGTGATATAATATGCTTCATGTAAGCTGAGTTTAAAATTTTATTACAAAGATATTATCTTTTTGGGGCTAAAAAAACACCCTGAGTCTATTTGCCTCAGGGTGCCTTATCTAATAAAACAAAACTATGAAATTATTTTATTATGCTCATCTTTCTTGTTGCATTGTATTTATTACTTGAAATTCTGTAGAAATAATTTCCTACTGGTAAATCTTGAGTGTTAATTGTAAATTGATATTCGCCAGTGGTATACTCTCCTTTTGCTATTATTGAAATAATTTCGCCGACGCTGTTTAATAGAGTTACTTCAATCTCTGCTGCTTCAGGAATAATAATTCTAATATTTGTATTGTCTACACATGGATTTGGTGAATTCTGACAAAGAATAAATTCACTGTCTTTAGTTTGACTGATTTTACCTGCAATAGCAACTGCATTGTCGCTAAACGAATTTGTACCTTCAATCCATTTTGTTATTTCAAGATTCTCTTCGGAATTTGAAATATGATGCCATAAGCGTATTTGATATTGTTCACCTTCTGATAAATATTTGTGATTATTGTCTTCAATATCGTTACCCCAAATGTTTATTACCATATCTGAATTTGTGTAAACAGAACTACCTGTAAGATTACCTTTGGTGTTGAAAATTCCTATTTCATCTCCCCATTCAGGCTTTGTTGTCCATGTTTCGTCAGGTATGCCTAATGTCATATATGAGTCTGTGTTAATAGATTGCTTATAATTCTTTGTTTCAAAATGAATAACATCAATTTTACTTGTATTTGCCGAATTGGCCGAATAGGTTAATGTAGCTGCACTAAATAGCTTAATTTTATATCCTTCGCCAGGCTCCATATTCCCAATTTGGTTTACGTTGAAATATGGCCAGTAGGATTGTCCATCTTCATTTTTAACAATGTGTATTGAGCTCGTAATTGAGGCAAGCATATCAACTATATTGGCAGGTGTTTGTCGTAAATAACCAATAGAACTATTACCTTGTGGAATGTTTATAGGTGTATTCTCAGGAATTATCATTATACCTGTTGCAACTAAAGTGTCGTAATTATTCATTTTTACACCATAACCTTCGCCTATTACATGATCCCCAATGAGATTAAGATTGAAAAATGGCCAGTACATATTACCATTATCATCTTTTACAATAACTAAATTCGATACAATAGGTGCGAATAAATCTACAATATTAGGTGTTACCGGATCAACATTTAATGATATTATATTCCAATGTGGATGTAAAGGAATTTCCTGATCAATATATGGAATTACAGTTACATAAATATCATCAGTTGCAGTGCACGAATTTTGGTTAGTTACTGTAACTGAGTATGTACCTTCAATCGTGACTTCAATTGTTTGGCTTGTAGCGCCTGTATTCCATAAGTAGGTTGTGTAGCTGTTATCTGCATCTAAGATAGCAGACTGCCCAAAATATATTGTTATATCACTTCCTAAATTGACCACCAGCTCATCAGGTTCGCTTACAACTGCAACATCAGAAATCAGACATCCGTTATCATCCGTAACAGTCAAGCCGAAAGAGCCTTCCTGTAAGTTATCAATAATAGCATTTGTTTCGCCATTTGACCATAAGTAGTTATATGGACTAG
>JANTGP010000301.1 GCA_024762835.1 Bacteroidota bacterium | reverse complement strand
GCTTTGCTAACATAAATAAAATCTGTTGCCGGATTTGGAAACATAATTAATCCATCAGCTATTTCTTCAATCCCTGTATATTCAAAATAAAAATAATCTGACATACCGGTACAACCATCACTATTGCTAATTTCAACTTGATAATTGCCCGTAGCCGAGGGTTCGTATGTCTGGTCTGTTGCACCTGCAATTATATTTCCATCTAAATACCATTGGTAAGTTAAACCGTAAGAAGATATTAAGTTGTTTAAATTCTGATTAATAGTCGGATAAGGCAATGGTAAAACTGTTAGTGTTGTAGAGATAATACTATCATAACCTCCGGAAGATGTTAATGTATCGAAATAAATCCCTGAGTTTGTTTGAAAATCATTTTCGAGATAAATACTATCACCATCGCAAATAGTAGCATATAACGATGTTGAGAATGTAGCATTACCGGATAGTTTACTAATAAAAACATCTTCACCCGAATAGTTATTTAATGTAATTGCATCGAAACTAATATTTGAACTTATGTATTTTCCTGTAACATAAAGATTACCGTTAAAATCAGACACAAGACATTCTGCATAGTCATTACCGGTGCCACCACATTGTTTTGTCCAATAATAATTTCCAAAATAATCGAACTTGGAAACGAAAATATCAAAGCCTCCGTTTGATGAGAAAATATCACTTCCAATGCCAAAGTTTGAACTATTAAAATAACCACATATATACACTCCATCGTCCATGTCGGATGTAATGCTGTATGCAATATCATCGTTTTCTCCATACATTCCCGTTACCCACATAACATCGCCATACTGGTCGTACATAGTTAAGTATGTCTCTTGCGAAGTAGTGGTATTTGTTAGCTGAGCCCAATCGAAATAACATACACTTGAACCATACTGTCCTGTAACATATATATTCTCTTTCCAATCAACAGCAATAAAGCTGCCTTGCTCCTCACCTGTTCCGGTAATATGTTTTGCCCATACAGTATTGCCAAACTCATCGTATTTAACAACAAAATTATCACGCAACCAACCGGCATTGGTAAATGTAATAGAATCGAAAGTTACTATTGCCGAACTAAAATCGCCAATAAAATAAATATTCCTAAACTCAGGACTAACAACAAGATTACGTAATAATTCCAGACCACTTCCACCTGTATGCCTTGTCCATAACCTGGCACCATTTGAATTAAATTTAGTAACAAACATATCAGCATCACCCTGATTTATTAATGTTGTATCTGCAATTGTAATATTTCCGTCAATAAAATTACCTCCAAGATAAATATTATTAAGCTCATCAACACCTAATGCCCTACCCCAATCTCTGCCATATCCTGTACTATTAAATGCCCAGATAAAATTACCATTCATGTCATATTTTACAAGAAACAAGCTACCTAAACCGCTATTATACAAAGTGGTGTCGGTACCAATATAGAATTCTGTACTTTTATAATAGCCTGTTACATAAACATTATTCTGGTAATCTGTAATTACATCCCATGCCTCATCCATTGCATAGCCACCAAGACAAACAGCCCATAATGCATTTCCTAATGTATCGTATTTTGCCAGATAAGCATCATAACTCCCATGGTTTGTAAGGCTTGTATTGCCAAATGATAAGCTGGAAGAAGCAAAATTGCCGGCAATATATAAATCGCCGTTATCATCCATTTCTATTGTATGACTTCTTTCGTAGCTGTTACCACCAATACCGTTTGCCCAGTTCCAGTTTGGTACTTGAGCAAACAATAAACGCCCAACAAAAAGCAAAGTGAGTATAAGTAGAGCTCTTTTCATGTTTATTATTTTGATTGAAATATGTGGTAGGCATCAAAAGTACAATTAATACAACAAAAAGGCAAGTTGTAATTTGAGAATACTTTTGCCCGTTTCATGGGTGTATCAAGTATTATTGATGCCAACTTTGAGATAATGAAAGAGTTTTTTGCCAGTTTGCCATAAGGGTTTAAATATGCTGCGTGCCGCACTTTATTCAATAATTTTCTTTGGTTTTTATATTTTCAATTTTACTATTTCTTTTCTAAGAAGTACTAACTGCGGCATGCCGTATATTTTTTGTTGGCAATTGGCCTTAATTAAATGTTTCCAAAAACTGTCTTGCAGTCATTACTGGTAATTTTGATTCTTTGAAGTCTTTCAAGTTCCTTGTAATTATAATGTCTTGGTTATTCTCAATAGCTGTAAAATATTGAAGTCCATCCTCAAAGTCATTAAATGAATTATCATTCAATGCTATTCCCACTATTTTATCATCGAGTGGTAAAATATTTACTATTAATCTGAGTTTTCGTAATATTTCTTTTGCTCTTTTGGAATCAATTTGACGTAATAATGTATAACTTGTATTTTCAATCGTCAAAGATGAAATCGAAAGTTCAATAATCTTCTTGTCTGCTAATGAAAATAGATTGGCGACTTCATCGTAAAAAGGTTCTCTTTTTGATAAAAGGTCTATTACGATATTAGTGTCAATAAAAACTTTTTTCATTTGTATTTCTCCTCTAAATAGTCCGAATATTCTTTTTTATAATCGAAGTCTGTTGGCAAGTCTATTACGCCACTTAAACTTTCAACAAGAGGTGTAATTGGAATTCTTTTTTCACTATTTTTTTCCCTGGTTAGGCTATCTAAATATGATTCAATCATTTTAGATAAACTAATTCTTTGACTTTTCGCATAGGCTTTTGCTCGCTCTAT
>JANTGP010000300.1 GCA_024762835.1 Bacteroidota bacterium | reverse complement strand
TGTATTTTGCAAGTTATTTTTCCCTAATTTTGCAAAAAAGTTATTACGAGTTTTGGGTAGGGAATTTTAGAATAAAAACCTCCTTTGTTAATATTAAATTTAAGAAAAAGTGGAAATGCCGTTATGGGCAGGAATATTGATATGTTGTGGATTGAAATACAACCCACAACATATCAACATTCCTTTGGAAAACTTTTCAAGTTTACCACCATAACTTGGAAAACCCTTGTTTTCCGATACGTGGAACTAGCAGCTATGATGCGGGTTTACCACATTACCACTTTTACGACTACTACTAATTTTTTTCATTCTTTTTAAGATTGAAGAATTAAGATATCTTTTTCTTAGTTTGTTTTCATCGAAGAGAACTGAAGCCTCTTACTTGTACCATCAAAAAGTAAAAGATGCCCATGGTGAATAATGCGATCTATAATTGCTGAAGTCATCTGTTCGTCATAGAATATAGTTGTCCATTTACTGAACTCAAGATTTGTAGTTATTATCAAGCTTCTTCTTTCATAGCACTCTGAAACAACTTGAAACAAGAGTTGTGCGCCGTCTCTATCCAGTGGTATATAGCCCCATTCATCGAGAATAAGTAAGTCAGCTTTATTTATTTTTTTGAGAAATTTTGTTAACTCCCCATTAGCTTTATGTTCAACAAGTAAATTAACTAAAGCAGCAGTTCTAAAAAATTTCACTTCTTTGCCTTTTCTACAGGCTTCGACACCGATTGCTGTCGCTAAATGAGTTTTTCCTGTTCCTACATTTCCATATAAAATTAAATTTTCTTTGTTCTCTAAAAATGAACATTCTTTAAGAGAATCAGGTGACAATAATTTGGGTAATTTCACTTCATCAAATACATAATTTTTAAATGTTTTTATAATGTAAAACCCTGCATTATTGAGATATCTGGTTTTTCTGGCGGCAGCACGTCTTTTAATTTCCTCATTCAGAATTTTATACAAGTATTCTTGATGGGTTTCAGCTTCAGTGTTTTGAGATAGTAAAGCAATCTCAGAACCTAACTTAAGCTCTCTGCAACAGTTTGCTATTTGTTCATGAAACATTCTTAGTCACCACCTTTATTAGAGCATCGTAATCGCTGGGTTTATTCTCTAAACAAGTCAGATCTGTCAAATGTCTGGATAAAGGAATATTTGCAAGCTTGGTTTGATTGTAACAAGCTTTATTAAACGTTGTTATCAGTGTGTCTGCATCTACTTTCCCTAATTTATGTGTTTCTCTAACAATCTCAAATGCTTTGGACATATTACTTTTACTGCTAATTATAGCAATACTTTTCAAGATCTTTCCAAGTTCAGCGTTACAAATAGTTGAAAATGTTTTTTGGAGTTCAAGAGGAAACATTTTGTAAACTCCTGTATATTTAATTGCTCTTGGCTTTCTAGAAAGCTGAACCAAATATGGCTGCCAATCCATGCTCTCTGTATTTTTGCCATACAGTCGTTTGTGCTCAACGACTGTTTCCATATCATTATTTAGAATGAAAACTTGTAATGCTGTTACTTTTACCATTACTCGACAACCTGCCATAGATGGCATAGTAGAGTAAGTTCGTTTATCATCTAACTTTATTTTTCCATATAAATCGGCTTTAACTGTAGCATATTTGCAAACCTCAAAAGTGATTGTATTCAGAGGAAGCATCGATTTCTTTTCCGAGTGAAATAATTGACTAATTGAAATCTTCTTTTTGTAATGAACCCTTTCCATGTCTTTGTCACAACGATTTAGTTGCTCAATGTTAAAATCATTTATACATTGAAACTTTGGAATAGGAACCAGAAAATTTTTGCGAATATATCCTACTTTATTTTCAACGTGACCTTTTTCATGTCCAGAATAAGGATTACAAAATACAGCTTGAAAGCCATAGTGATTTTTGAATCTTAGAAATGAAGCTGTTAGATCTCGTTTATTTTCTTTGTGTATTTTTACAACCATACTAGAAGCATTATCAAACCAAATTTTATATGGTACAGCTCCAACATGTTGGAAAATCTTCTGCATTCCTTCTAAAAGACACTCTATTGTCTCACCTGGAAATAACATTGAATAACCTGCATTACTGTATGGAAATGACATTACAAGGTAGGAACCATTTCTCTTTTCGCCATTCTCAATATACTCAGCTTTACCAAAATCAACCTGAGCTTCGCCTAATGGATGAGCAAGAGGAAGATAACAACTATTTTGATTGAAAATTTCTTTGCGTTTCGCTTTTACATAGCTTGCAACAATCCTATATTTTCCATTGAAATCTGGATATTCCTCTTGTAAGCGTGCATAGACTCGACGTGCTGTGTGGCGCTGCTTTGGCTTGCACAGTTTGTCTTGCTCTAGCCAATTCGATATGATCTCATAATAGGGTTCTAACTTAGAAGACTTACACTTCTTTAATGGACACGGAATATTAAAGTCATCTTGTTCAATATATTTCTGAATGGTTTTATGAGCAAAGCCTGTTGCTCGATGAATTTCGCTTACACTTAAGCCTTTATTGTAATAATAATCTCTGGTTATATTTATTTCTGACATATTAAGCACCTTCTTGGCTCCTTTTCATCTCATTAATATGAAAAGAATACCAAATTTCGTTCATGTAATAACTAATTTTTAAACAACTATTATTCAATCTGCAATAATAGGGAATTTTTTTTGCAACTTTAGGGAATTCTCTTTTGCAATTCCAGGGAATTATATTATACAAGAAACAA
>JANTGP010000299.1 GCA_024762835.1 Bacteroidota bacterium | reverse complement strand
GTTTATCAGCCATATTACTATCAGCGTGGACTTGGTTACGGAAGGGATTATGTGAGAGGATATGAATATTATGTTATTGACGGGCAACATTTTGGAATACTAAAGAATAATCTGAAATTTGAGCTTTTGTCAATGCGCGAAATGAAATTCAACTTTATTCCATGGGAAAAGTTCAGCCGGCTCTACTACGCCCTCTATATCAACGGGTATGTTGATTTCGGATATTCGGTTGACAATCAGACCGCAGCCATTAATCCCCTTGCCAACCATACACTGATTGGATACGGTATAGGGCTTGATCTGGTAACCTACTACGATACAGTCTGGAGATTTGAATTCTCGGTAAATAGAATGGGAGAACCGGGTTTCTTTATTTCCTTTATACCTTCGATATAGAATTAAAAGTATTAAAAAAATCTTATATTTGCAGAGTAATCAAAACACAAAGATAATGATAAAATTCAGACATATTTTGTATAATACTGACAAACAGGTATATATGTATGTTGTGAGTTCGGACAAAGCAAATATTCCCGATGGCTATCGGGAGGTAGCACTAGGTTCTGATATGGAGTGTTAGCAACAAGGTTAAGTAATGAAGTTCGCATAATGATTATTTATAAGATTAGCAGAGTGACTTTTGAAGATACAATGACACTTGGAAGAAGAGATGTTATTAATGATGATAAATATACTACTATTGGTAATAAAGACGATAATCGTGTTATATATGCTTATAAGCCTATAGATACTTTTTATAAGTGTTATAACATATAATATTACTATCTTTGCTGGAAATAATACTACTATGATAAAAGCAGTTATATCAGGAGATATTGTTGCATCTACTAGTTTAAGTGTAGAAGAAAGAGAACTAGTTGAGAAAGCAATTAAAGAACTTATAGAGGAGTTAAAAGAAAAATTTGACACTTATACACGAACCATAAAGGGTGATTACCTTGAATGTGTTATACCTAATCCTAAAGAAGCACTTCGTGTAGCACTTGCAATTAAAAGTTTTGTAAAATCAATTCCTATAGATGAGACACCTCTCTTCAAGACAAATAAAAGAGTTAAATTATTCAAGACTCATGGTATCAGGCTTGCCATTGGGTATGGAGAACTTAGTCGCTTTAATCCAAGTGAAGGAATTATTGATGGGGAAGCTATCTATCTCTCAGGAAGGACAATTAATCAATTTTCAACTTATAATAAAGAACGGATAGTAATAAAAAATACTTTATTCTTTAATTCAAATAACAATTTACTTAACAAGCAAGTTGAACCGTTAATTGCATTGTTAGATGTTTTAATCAGCAAAGCTACATCCAAACAATGTAAGGTATTATATTTGAAGCTCATGGATAACAAAGAAGCAGCTATCGCTACAAAATTAGGAATATCCCAATCCGTAGTTAATCAGCACTCTACAAGCATTGGATGGAATGCGATAGAAAAAGCGGTAATTTATTTTAGCGAATTAATTGAAAACAAATAAAATGGACTTCAAGCAATTATTAAT
The DNA here is from genome assembly GCA_024762835.1 of Bacteroidota bacterium. Taxonomy (GTDB): domain Bacteria; phylum Bacteroidota; class Bacteroidia; order Bacteroidales; family M50B96; genus JANTGP01. The sequence goes on along the minus strand of JANTGP010000299.1, from coordinate 1,252 downwards.
TTTACAGTTAATTGCTCATTTTCTTTCTGATTTTATTTTTCAATCAGAAAGAATGGCAAACGATAAAAATAAATTCGGCTTTAGGAGTAAATTGTTGAAAAGGCATATTCTTATAACATTCATCACAGCATGGGTATTTTCATTACAAGTCAATTTTTTATTTGGGGCTCTTGTTATTGCGATTTTACATTGGGTTCAAGACGGAATGAAAAAATACATTAAGGACAATAATAAAAGAGGAAGATATTCTTTCTTTATAGACCAGATAATTCATTTAATTATTATAATATCAGTAGTCTTATTGTATAATAAGTACTTCCAATTAAGCCCAATTCTCAATTTTCCACTAAGTTCGAAAATTTTATTGATAGTCGGGTGCTATATTTTTAGTCACAAACCTTCAAATATTTTAATAAAGGAGACATTTACGGCATTTAATATACAACCTTATAGACCTGGGAATGACGAACTCCTAAACGCGGGTAAATTAATAGGTATAATTGAACGATTCTTGGTACTAACATTTGTGATTATAAACCAATTTGAAGCAGTTGGATTTCTTATCGCAGCTAAATCAATTTTAAGATTTAAAGACGATAATACAATAAAAACGGAATATGTCCTAATTGGCACGATGTTAAGTTTTGGAATTGCAATTGCTTTGGGAATAATTATAAATCTTTATTAAAAAATAAAATAACACCCAGTTGCCAATAAGTAACTTTCAAACGGTGCGTAGCACCCTTCCGGTAGTTACGGGAAAAAGCATATGCCTGCCCTCGCAGGTACTGCGGGGTTGAGCTAAACCTACGCTACAGCTTCGGGTTATTCTATAAATCTTCACTAAAGTTTTGATTTGCACGATAAACCTACTCTACAGCTTCGGTTTATGCTATAAACCTGCGCCAAGGCTTCGGATTATACAATAAATCCGTAGAATATTTGACTGTTATGGGCTTTCAATATGATTTTTTGGGGGAGCTAACATATAGGAGGTGGAAAGATGCCTGCATCCTGAAGAAAGATTTTAAAATTGACTGATGATTCCGGTATCATTTTGTAAATCATTACCACATAATTTGCCGGGTTACTACTTTATGTCAACTTGGATATCCCGGTGATATTGTGCCAGTGATTCCGAGCATATTTTGCCAATGGAAACAGATTTAATTTCAAGGCCAAAGTTGCACATTAATTTATGAGTTTTTTCTGCATTAATTTTTTTCGTACCTTTGAACCCTCGGTTTGAGGG
>JANTGP010000298.1 GCA_024762835.1 Bacteroidota bacterium | reverse complement strand
TAATAAAAGTCCTGAAAGGGCGAGCTGTAAGAGCAAAGGCTGAAATGAAATGTAAGCCTGTGAAAATAATGCCAAAACGAGAAACAAAGGGCTGAATACCCAACGGATTAAATAATTGATAATTGACAATGTATTACTCGTCAAGGCTTTTTAGAAAAAAGATAAAAGCTATTTGTTTGTTGAGAATAATATCGGATCAATAGTTATCATTAAATAAAACCAATTATTCCAAAGCTCTGAATTTCCTGATTTAATAATATCAAGACTTTTACTACCTAAAATAAAAGAATAACCCGATTCAAGTTTAATATACTTATCAATCTTATGTCTTAATACAAAATCAAATTCATGACCCAGAAATTTATCTAGTACAGTTCCAGAATAGACATAATTGTTTTGTAATAAGAAATAATGATATTCTGCAAGTAAGTTTGTGTTTTCTGAAAGTTTAAAATCTGAATTCAAGTAAGTATCAATTAATCCTGCATTTTTTGTTGTATAAGGTGTGCTGAAATAATCCATCCTACCGTTAAATTTATGTCTGCCGCCATAAGCTATGTCAAATGCCAAACATATTGTGTTTAGCGAATCTAAGGCATTAGTGCCACTTTTTATTTCGTTACCAATAGAAATGGTAAGGCGGTTAGTTGCAGTGAATTGAAGGTCTATGTTTGTATAATAGGCATTAACAGATTGAGCTGTTTGTAAATAAAAACGGGAGGATGCATTAAAATTATCTTTTTTATAAATCAGATTTATTCCGTTAGTGCTACGGAAATTAATTAATTCGGAATTATGGCTATCCTGCATTCCGTCAATAATGTTTAAAGATGAAATATTGATATTTCCGAAACTTTTACTAAACCATAAAAAATTAAGTGATTTGTAATATGTTTCGTAGTTATCGTAAAATGTACCGAATATATTCTGAGCCGATTGGTTCCATGCAGCAGCAATATCAATTGCCCAACCGTTTTTTCTGAAATAAACAACAGCTGCATCGTGAGCAGCACCAATTTGGTTCCAGTTAACAGCTGAGAGAAGTCTGCTATTATCGTACTTTAATGATTGCCGTCCAAGCTTAACAGACCAGTATTTGTTTATATTAAACTTAGCCCATGCTTCATGAATTCCAAGTGATGGTATATCTTTTTTCCATACCTGGTCACCCCAAACACGAAAATCGTAGAATGAAAACTTCATTTCAATCTTATCGCTTTTATACTTGATGTTTAAGCGGCTTCGCTGCGATACAAAAGCTGCAGGACTTGTTGTGTAATTTCTCAGTGTGCCGTAACCATTTCTGAATTCAAATCGAGGACGTATAATGCCTTGTATCTCAAATTGAGCAGATACAGCTAATTGAGTAAAAATAAAACTTAAAAAAATAACATACCGTATAGTTTTCATATTTTACTTTTGGGCAAATTGTTTTAATGATTTGGGTATACTATCGTAGCTTGAACTAAATGAAGGAATTACAGATGCTTGCCCGTTCTGCTCCAATATTCTCATACCTTTTTTATTGTCGAGAAAGAATGTTACAAATTCAACAGCAAGCTCAGGGTTCTTTGTTGTTTTAGGTATTGTTAATCCGTAAACCATTGGTGCACCTTTCTTTGTTATTGTTTCGCCCGGCTTTTTTCCTGATATCTCTGTGCTTACCTCGGAATAATAATAGCTTAACCTTGTTGATTTTAAATTAATAGAATCGGATAGGAGGATATATTTTAGCTTGTGTTGCTGAGCAACAGAGCGATACAGGAAAATATAATCAAGATTATTTGATTCTAACATTCCCAATAAGTCTGTCTCCTTTGGCCTAATATATTCATTATCTTTTCTTAGGATGCTATCTGCCAGACCTTTTTTTTTATAAAAATTTTCGGCGAGTTTACTTGTTAAAACTGCACGATATCCGCAAGGGTCACTGTTTGGATCTGATCTGCCATATTTTACATCATCTTTAAGCAATATGTCATACCAGTTGCTTTTATTAATTTCGTTTGAATATTTTGATTCAGAGGTAAAGACAATAGCCATTTCATTACTTGCAAATTTAATATTCCAATCAGCAAAGTTAGGAATAAGCAATTCGTCAATTACTGTATAATCTGCCGAAGCCATAATATCACAGTCTTTGTGTAAGTCTGCTATTTTGCGGGCACACTTCCTGCTTCCTGCCGCTTCAAGTTCTATTTCAACATTCGGATTTTGCTTTTCGAATTCTTGAGCTATTTTTTTAATGGGTACAGATAAACTTCCTGCATGAAAGATAATAAGTTTTTCCTTTGAATTTTCTTGATTACATGCGAATAAGAACAATATTATAGATAAAAATATTAGCCTGATCTGTTTACTTGAGTTCATGATTTTTTTAATTATCGACTTGCAAAAATATACATATCGAACAATAATAAAAACCATTATCAAATAATATTTTGTGAATAGAGAGTGATTACTGAGAAAGTCAGCCGTTTATTTCTTGCAATTTAACTTATAAATAAAGTAAAAAGAAAGAGAAACAATAAAGATAAATATTAAGAAGAAATTTGTAAAACCGTTAAGTTTAATCAACCATCCGCCAAAAAGCGAGAATAAAACAGGTACAATATTTCCTGCACCGGCAATCCCCGTATATATTGCTCTGTTTTTATTGTTTGATATTTCAAGCAATACACCTTTCATCGAAACAGAATAGGAAGTGTAAATAATACCGCCTATGAGAAAAATCAGGTAAAACAATATCTTACCATCACTAAACATAATGTACAAT
>JANTGP010000297.1 GCA_024762835.1 Bacteroidota bacterium | reverse complement strand
TTGATACTCGTTTTGTTATGACAAGACTCGGCGTGTCTTAAAGACACACCGAGTCTGTTTTATTAACAAACGAACACCAAACAGGGCTGAAAGCCCGAAAGATAAAAGCACAGTAGTTAAAAATCACAAAACAATAAAGCGAAGTTATACCAATTGTATTTCAAACCCGATGCTTATCGGGTGAGCCTAATATCATCCGATATGTATCGGATTTGAAAACTACAATGGTAAATGCCCATAGCTAAATGAAGAGTTTTAATAAGCGAAGTGAAATTAAAGCTCATTTCATTTACTAATCGGTATTACAAACCTCTCTTAGCTTGGGATTTATGAAGCCTAAATTAAAAATCTTCATCCTCATCCCAAATTATTTCTACTTTCTTTTTCTTCTTGGCATCTTCTTTCTTTTTCTTTAGCTGCTTAAACAGGCTTGAATCTTTTTTAAATAAACCAAACTCCTCATGAAGTGCAGATTTAAACTCTTGTTTTTCCTCCTGTCGGTTCTTTTTCATTTCTCTTTTTGCCCGTTTATAATCATACGAAATATCGAAATCATCAACATTTCCCTCAATATTTAGAAAAATCGGTGTTCCGCCTTCAGTATCTTCTTCAATCACCCATTCGCTATTATTCTTCTTTTTGAATCTTTTTTCCAATATCTCAGATAAAAGCAGTTTAATATCATAAGAAATATTTTGGTTGAAATCATGTATACCTGAGATCTCAAGATTTAATGCACTTGACTTTATATCCATATTGGGGATGTAAATCTTCTCATCCTGAATAACAATATCATTATGCAGACTTGAAAAACTAATATTTCTCAAGTCCGGCACTCTTAAATAATTCGACAATTCCTGCATTGGTTCAAAATCGTAAAGTTCTCCATTTTTTACATCTACAGAGCTTTCAACCAATATTGTACTATCTATTACTTCGAGCTGTTTTGTCCATTTACTGTCAAAATTTATATCTCCTGTGATATCACCCGTAAGGTTATCAGCCTTAATAAAACTTTGTCCAAAATTGTAAAATGAATAAAAGAATTCATGAATATCAATATTACTAATACTGGCTTTTCCAACGATACGAATATTATCAGTTTCGCTAATAATTAAACTGCCACTGGCGCTGCCGTTTAGAGAATAAAAAGACAAATTATTAAATAACAGTTTATTTGGGCTTAAAGACAGCTTTGAAATAACATCCTTTACATTTATACGATCGTATTTAAAACTTCCAAGTTTAAGATTAATATTAAAGTTATAATTATCCGGTATAGTAAAATCAACATTACTATCTTCATTAGTAAATTTATCAAAATCAAGATACGATGATTCAATATTTGCATCAGCATATAAAATTGCATCCTCATCCAACACCCAGTTTACAGGCTTACTGACCTTTGCATCTATTTTAAAATCACAGTCGGCATAATTAAGACTGGCCGAACTGAGATAAGCATCTTTCCCTGATAGAACTATCTTTCCTGAGAACTTGCTAATTGAGTTGGTATTTTCTTTCAGTTTTAGGTTTATGCTGTCAATATTTAATTTTCCTTTCCAGTTTAATTCATTCAACTGTACTGTTTCGCCAATATTAAGACTGGCATCAAGCTTAACATCTCCTTCTATAATACCTTTCAGAAAATCAATATTGTCAAAATCAACAAAGTCTTCCAAGTCAGATAAATCACTCTTCAAAATACAATTAACATGTAGCTTTGGTTTTGATAAATTACTAATTTTTCCACCTATACTAAAACTACTTTTGGCAAGATTAAAACTTAAATTATCGAACACAAAAGACGATGATGCTGATGTATTGTATTTGCCATTACTAAAAGTACCAGCTGCATTCAAATTAACAATTTTATTATCCCTTGCCTTATTCTTTAAGGTAGCATTATCAATTCCAAAATGTAAGTCGACATGAGGTGATTGACTGTCTGACAGCTTGCCGCTAATTTTTGTGTTTAAAGAAAAGACTCCTGTACTTTCAATATCCTTTACATAACTTTTGTATGCATCAGGCAACATTGATGTAAAAGATGTAATATCTAAATTGCGAGAATTAATATTTATATCGAGAATAGGATCATTCATTAAATTGATATTTCCTGCAACATTAAATAAGAGATTCTCTATTTTGAGTGTTCCTTTTTCAATATTGTATAAGTCACTTTTGGCAGATAGCTTTAGTCTCAATTCACAATCTCTATTTTCGATATATTTAATGTTTGAGACGAGAAATGATTTGACAAGCATATTTGTTTTCATGTCAACAAAGAAATTATCATTTGTAAAATTTCCAGACAAGCTTAATTTGCTAATGTACTGATCAAAAACAATTTCTTGATTTCTCTTAACAAAAAGCATTTTAACATCTTTAATAGTAACATTCTTCAAGTCAATTGTCAAAGCAGAATCTGTGCCGCTTGAACTATTTGTCCAAAACCGGAAGTTATTATCACCTCTTTTATCAATAAGTAGATTAATCCCCCCATTTTTAATTTCAATCTTTTTCAAGTTCAAATTATCATTAAACATTGAAAGTAAATGAAAACTCAAAGAAATATGCCTTACATTCAACAATGTATCGGTATCCCATTTTGCAAGCTCAAAATGAGAATAATTATTCGTTGACATTATAGTAACATTTTCTAATTGAATTGAAGCATAGGGAAAATTTGCAATAAATGAAAGCTCTACCTTACCAACATCTACTTTTGTTTGCACATGTTTGTTTAACTCAACAACAGCCATCTCCTTTAACTCATCGCCAAAATACTCAGATGCAATAAAT
>JANTGP010000296.1 GCA_024762835.1 Bacteroidota bacterium | reverse complement strand
AAAACAGTCAGACCTCAGGCAAAATATAATCGTTCACTTGATGTTTTAGAATATTCGAAAAAGAAAAATTTTATAACAAAAACCGGTATAATGGTCGGTATAGGTGAAAGTTTCGATGAAGTGATTGAGGTAATGAAAGACCTCCGCGAAATCAATGTAGATATTATAACCATAGGTCAGTACTTACAGCCGACATCCAAACATTTACCGGTTGACCGATATGTACCACCTGAGGAATTCAAAGACTATGAGCGTATAGGTTTGTCCATGGGTTTCAAATTTGTCGAATCGGGACCATTAGTACGTAGCTCATACCATGCTGCTAAGCACGTTTAACCTACATTATTTCTAAAAAACGATTAACTGCTTATTCTATTCATCTTTTTTATTTTTTCTTGTATCTTCTTTTCTTTCATCGTCATTCAGACCTTTTATATCCTTAGTCTTGAAATATAAAAGGTGATGCATAGCAAGGAGAGGGCATTCCTCGTCGATATGGTCTCCGTGTGATGATTTTATAATAGCTGTAATAGCTTTTTCCATTGTAGGATATATATTTTCTTGTCCAATTTTGTCGAATAGTCCGGTACGTTGAAGAACAGCGAGGACTGTTTCGTTCATTCCGCTGAATAAAATCCTGTAACCAGCAGACCTGACCCTGTCGACGAGCAATTCTAAAGCCAAAATACCTGAAGCATCAATATCGTTTATAGCATTGCAAACAACGATGATGCAACGAAGTTCCGGTTTTTGTCTCATTTTCTTATTAATTTCTTCTTCGAGGTAATGAGCATTAGAAAAAATCAGAGGACCTCCAAAACGAATAAGTGAGATGTATTTACATTCATCCAATTGATGGAACTCACTATCACGTAAACTCAAGTCATAATAACGTGAAAGCGAACTTATTTTAGGTCGCATACTTCTATATAGAATAACTCCAACAGATAAACCGACACCAATATAGATACCGATTTCAAGATGTGGGGCAAATATTAATGTAGCAATAAAAGTAACAATTGCAATAACACCGTCATACCATTTCGCTCGCCAAGATTCTTTGATACTTTTGAAATCAATTAGCCCAATCACAGCCATAATAATTATAGCGGCTAAAACAGCCTGAGGTAAATAATAAAGTAAAGGTGTGAAGTAGAGTAAAGTAATACCAACTACAATACTGGTGAACACGCTTGACATACCTGTAACTGCACCAGCGTGGAAGTTAACGGCAGAACGTGAGAAAGAACCGGAAACAGGATAAGCGGAACTGAAGGAGCCGACAATATTTCCTAAACCTTGACCAATTAATTCTTGATTTGCATCTACTTTTTGTCCGGTTTTCGATGCAATAGCTTTAGCAATTGCAATTGCTTCCATAAAACCGAGAAGAGAAATAATAAGAGCATAGGGTATAAGATAAAGGAACAAGTCACCATCAAATTCAGGTAACTGAAAGACCGGTAATCCGGCAGGGATATCACCGACAACTTCGACACCTCCGGTCATTAATACAGAAGTTGAATCGATTTTGTTGTAACCGAATTTTATTCTCCATATTTTACCATCAGTTTCAAGATTGTTCGGCACCTTGCCCACTTCGTAAAACTTCACCTTCCCATCTTTGTTTTTTGCATAGTTGAAATGCAAACTGCTTATGTGAAATTTAATGTCTTTAATTCTTTCTTTTATTTTATCTTCTTTATATCTGACCTCAGTCAATAAATGTTTTTGTTCGAGCAAATCAAAAAGCGACACCTCATTTTCAGATTCATTAATTGCTTCTAAATTTTTATTTAATTCGTATAATTTTTTTGTTAGAATATTCAATGTATCATATGATTTATCGAGATGACGGATTAATTGAACTGTTTCGGGTGATACGATAAGATGTTCGTCAATTTTCACATTTTTCTCAAAACCGGAAAAATAAGCTAGTAAAGTAGTGACAACAACAGCAACCAAAACATAAGGACTTCTTGGAAAGAATTTCTTACACAACAGCATTATGACAAATGCCAAAACACCTGTGAGCAGAGTAGGAATATGAGTGTAGTTTAATATTTCTTTGAATACTTTGTAAATTGTTTCATAATGATGGTGAGCATGGTAGGCATAGACACCGAAAAGTTTAGGGAGCTGCGATGTTGCTATAATAATAGCTGCGGCATTCGTAAAACCATTTACAACAGGATGACTCATTAAGTTAATAAGCAATCCCATTTTTAAACTACCCATTACTACTTGAGTGATACCCACAATTAAAGCCAACAAAATGGCGTACATAATATATTCGTTACTGCCCATTGTTGCCAGGGGTTCAAGAGTAGATGCAGTCATTAGTGAAACAACAGCAACAGGTCCGGTGGCTAATTGGCGAGAAGAACCGAATAAAGCGGCTACCAAAGTCGGCAGTAAAGATGCATATAAACCGTATTGAACAGGTAAACCTGCTAATTGTGCATAAGCCATTGATTGAGGAATGATAACAAGCGCTACAGTTATTCCCGATATAATATCAAGTTTCAAAAAGTTTAAATTGTAATTTTTAAACCAGTTGACAAAGGGGAAAAATCTGTTCACTTTCAAAATAATTCCTCTGAAAATTTTTAATTCAGCTCAATAACAAGATATAAAATTTCGGAATAATAAAAAGTTAAAAACTGCTATCTGTAATACTAAATGTTGTTAAATAATATGTTAATTAATTTATTTCAAATTGTTTTTTTTCGTCTTTAGGCAAATAATTCATTAACGGACAGGCTAAAATATTGGTAGCACCTTTTTCATGAGTCTTAAAGAATAAATCTTCGAGAG
>JANTGP010000295.1 GCA_024762835.1 Bacteroidota bacterium | reverse complement strand
CAAAATGATATCCCCTTCTCTGTGCTTCATCGTAAACATATTTCAAATACCAGTTTATAGCCGCTAATGGCTCGTTCGCTTTTTTAAAACGTATCAACTGCGGATGATTTTTGTAGCCTTTGGTATTGCCCTCTAATACATTTTTCGCCAGTAAGGTTTCGCGCCAAAGCGCTACCAAGCCTTTAACATCGAGGTATTTCGGATGAATAGTCCATATTCTCATAACTTAAAATTTAATCATTACACCAATAGTTGGTAAAACAGTACCTGATTGATTAGGGACTGCTTTTAATACATACTCAGTGCCGTTGTTAACGGTTTTATAACTGCCATCCGGATTTTTTTCACGAACTATGAAGTCCTGTCCGGTATTTTTAAAATTATATGCATTTTGTATATCAAGATAAAGCATCAATGCCCATTTATCGAAGAAAAAATTCTTGTCAATACGTAAATCTAATTGATGAAATGGCTCGAATCGAAGACTATTAAGCTGCGAATAGTCCTCATATGGCTTTCCGGCGGCATTCCAAGCGGAAACATTAGCAGATTTTTCAAGATTGTAAGGTGTATAAGGCAAACCTCCCACAAACCTCCATTTAAATCCTACACGCCAGTTTTCAGGAAGTTCTTTAGTCCCGGTTATGGTCAACAAGTGTCTACTATCCCATGAAGAAGGAAGGTAATCGCCATTAATATCTGTGAACAAACTCCTTACAAAAGTATATGATGCCAATAATTTAAAAGTTTTTAAATTCCACCGGTTAAGTATTTCGAAACCATAAGCTTTGCCATGTCCGGTAAATTCTACAGAACTTGCACCTGCAACTGAATAGCCGGCACCTTGATTAGCCAGACTTGCACCCGTAATTAAATCAATAGGATACTGAAAATAGTCTTTATAAAAACCTTCGACCGAAAGCAATATTTTTCGAGTAAATTTATGCTCAACTCCCAGATTATATTGGTTTAAGCCAATATATTTAGCAGAAGAACTATTAACAAGTTCCCCCATATTATTTCTAAAACCCAGAGTGGTATATGCAGCTTGCTGAAAATATCTGCCCACACCTGCATTGATAGCCGTTTTTTCTGTAAGAGTATAAGAGGCCGATAGTCGCGGAGAACTTTGCGAAAGAGGATTGCTGGTATTGCTATTATAATCATTGCCATCGAAACGAATGCCCAATGAAACTAACAATCTACTGCTTAAGAATCTTTTAGATGCTTGACCGGATAAACCGTATTTAAAAACATTCAGATCGGTATTGTATTTAAAATTGATTAAGGAGTCGTTTAAAAAAACTTGCTGTGATGTTTGGTTGGTATAGTCGGCATACTCTAGATTACCACTAAAACTGTATTTAATATCAAATTTTTTAAAGCTCAGCTCATAGCGGAATTTATTTTCGGCTTCAGTAGAGCGATAATCCAGACTTTTTGCTTGAGTTTCGTCATTATCAGGATATTTATAAAGCTGATTGTTTAGCATATTTCTACTTAACACAAAACTCTGCGAACCGTTTATCATAAAATGCTTATAAACTCCACCGATGGTGTAACTCCACTGGTCATTGACAGGAATTTGAGAAAGAATGTATTCTTGGGATTCATCCGGGTTTTCAATTCCTGTATTTAATCTATTTTGATCCAACGAGCCCAAACTAATTAGCGTAAATGTATTTTTGTTGTCGATATTGGTTTTTACCTTGAACTGATAATCGTTATAAGTTGGTAAAAACGGCAGTCCAATAGCAGAGAATAAAAACTGAAGATAGGACCTTCTTACCGAAAAAATGTAAGATGTTTTTTCGCCTATAGGACCGTCAAGAGTTAAAGCTGTTTCGCTTGCTCCTAGAGTAAATTGCAAATTGGTTTTGTCTTTGCTGCCATCCTTGAGTTTAAAATCCAACATACCGCTTAAAGCATTGTATTTATTTGCCGGAAAAGCTGAAGAATAAAAATCTACATTCCGAATAAAATCTGCATTTATAATACCTACAGGTCCACCAGATGCTCCTTGGGTTGAAAAGTGATTTAAAACGGGGATTTCGACACCATCTAAGAAAAAGCGATTTTCACTTGGACCCCCTCCACGAATGATTACATCATTTCGAAAAGCTGGTGTAGAACCTACTCCAGGAAAAGATTGAATAACTCTGGAAATATCACGATTACTACCCGGATTACTTTCAATTTCCTTTATTCCAATAGATTGCATCGATACTATAGACTCCTCATTTTTTTCAAATGGATCAACCGTAATAACAACTTCATCTAATTGTTGAGCGGTTTGTTCCATTTTGATTTCAACATATGGAACATTATTATTGCTAATTAAGACATCTTCGCTAGTTGCAGGTTTGTATCCAATAAAATAAACTTTCAATTTAATATAACCGGGCTTTAATCCTGTGATTTTGAAATTACCGTCTAAATCAGAAGTAGTTCCAATCTTGGTCCCCAAAACTACAATATTAGCAAATGGTACCGGCTCGTTAGTTAGTTTATCAGTTATTTTACCTTTAAGGCTTCCACTTTGGGCAAAAGAGAACAACACAAAAACATTTAATATGATGCTTAGAATATATTTCATTTTATTGATTTATAATTACTTTAATAGAAGAAAAAATTTGCAAAGCACTTGTAAACGTGGAAAGATTCGTGTATAATTTTCCATCTTCGCCTGCCGGGCTTCCGTGTCCAATTGGATTCATATAGAAAACTGTATCGTTTTCAGTTATGCTTACTGCATATATTAATGAAGGTTGAGCAGAATGTTTATAAGCATTGCTATTAGGATATTTATTGTTGGTCCAAT
>JANTGP010000294.1 GCA_024762835.1 Bacteroidota bacterium | reverse complement strand
TACTATTTTTGCCCACCGAATTAATATAATCAATAAAAATGTTTGAAAGTTTAAGTAGCCGATTAGAATCATCTTTTAAAATACTAAAAGGTGAAGGTAGAATTACAGAGATTAATGTTGCTGAGACACTAAAAGAAGTCAGACGTTCGCTTTTAGATGCAGACGTAAACTATAAAATTGCTAAAAGTTTCACCGAGACAGTTAAGCAAGAAGCTATTGGGCAAAATGTATTAAAGTCTGTTAAGCCCGGGCAAATGATGGTTAAGATAGTACATGACCAACTTGCCAAGCTAATGGGTGGCGAAATGGTTGACATTAATATTAAAACCAACCCAAGCATAATATTAATTGCAGGACTTCAAGGGTCGGGAAAAACAACTTTTGCAGGAAAACTGGCAAATCATCTAAAAACAAAAAAGGGTAAAAATCCAATTATTGTGGCGGGTGATGTTTACAGACCGGCGGCTATCGACCAGTTAAAAATATTAGGCGAGCAGATTAATGTTCCTGTTTATACTGAAGATGATGTAAATAATCCGGTAAAGATTGCAAAACATGCTATTAAGCTGGCTAAAGAAAAAGCTCATGATATTATCATTGTTGATACGGCAGGACGTCTTGCAGTTGACGAAGAAATGATGAATGAGATTAGCAATATTAAATCGGCTATCGACCCTCACGAAATATTATTCGTTGTTGACTCAATGACAGGTCAGGATGCTGTTAATACCGCTAAAGAATTTAACGACCGATTGGATTTTGATGGAGTTGTTCTAACTAAACTCGACGGTGATACACGTGGTGGTGCGGCATTGTCAATTCGCTCAGTTGTTAATAAACCCATAAAGTTTGTTGGTACCGGAGAGAAACTTGATGCTCTTGACGTTTTCCACCCTAACAGAATGGCTGACCGTATTCTGGGCATGGGTGATATCGTGTCTCTTGTTGAAAAGGCTCAGGAACAATATGATGTTGAAGAGGCCAGACAACTTCAAAAGAAAATTGCTAAGAATCAATTTAATTTTAACGATTTCCTAAAGCAGATTAATCAAATAAAAAAAATGGGAAATCTTAAAGACCTTGCAAGTATGATTCCCGGTGTTGGCAAAGCAATGAAAAATGTTGATATTGACGATGATGCTTTTAAAGGTATTGAGGCAATAATTTATTCGATGACGCCTGATGAACGTGAAAATTCAAACATTTTAAACGGTAGCAGACGTAAACGAATTGCCAAAGGTAGTGGAACATCAATTCAAGAGGTGAACAGGTTGATAAAACAATTTGACGAAACACGGAAAATGATGAAAATGATGACCACAGGAAAGAATCTCAAGAATATGATGGGTAATATTTCCCAGCGAAGATAACACAATTTCGATTTTCAGAATTCCTTGTTCGCTATTCATAATTCAAACAAATACAGAACATTGAATAAGGAATCCGATAGCTATTCGGATATCAATCAAGAAATTGTAATGACATATAAACAACACAGTATGGAACTTATAGACGGAAAAAAAACAGCTGCAATAATTAAAGAAGAAATTGCTGAACAAGTAATAAAAATAAAAAGCGAAGGTGGTAAAATGCCTAATCTTGCTGTTATTATTGTTGGCGACGACGGAGCCAGTGCTACATATGTTGCGGCAAAAATTAAAGCTTGCGAGAAAGTTGGTTTTATTTCAACTGATATTAAACTTCCTGATAGTATAACTGAATATGAATTACTTGAAGAAATAGATAAACTGAATAATAATGATGAGGTTGACGGCTTCATCGTTCAACTTCCATTACCAAAGCATATCTCTGAACATAAGGTAATTGAAGCAATTGACCCGAAGAAAGATGTTGACGGCTTTCATCCTGTTAATGTTGGAAGAATGGCTATTGGCTTACCATCATACGTTTCAGCTACTCCTGCAGGCATAATAGAACTACTTCAACGCTATAATATCCAAACTGAAGGAAAAAACTGTGTGGTTCTAGGTCGCAGTAATATAGTTGGAACACCGGTTAGCATTCTTCTATCACGAAAGTCTGAAACAGGTAATGCTACCGTAACCTTATGTCATAGTCGCACAAAAAATATTAAAGAGATTTGCAAACAGGCTGATATTCTTATTGCAGCTATCGGTCAAGAAGAATTTGTTACCGGCGACATGGTAAAAAAAGGTGCTGTAGTTATTGATGTTGGTATTCACAGAGTAAAATCTGACAAAACAAAATCGGGATGGAAACTAATTGGTGATGTTAATTTTGACGAAGTTGCCCCAAAGTGTTCATTCATCACACCGGTTCCCGGGGGAGTTGGCCCAATGACTATTGTTTCGCTATTGCAAAATACATTGCTTGCAGCTCAAAAGAAGGTTTATTGAATTAACACCGAGGGTTTCGCTTTGAGCGAAGCCCTCGGTAAAGATAATAGTTAGCACAAACAGGGCTGAAAGCCCGATAGGTAAAAGCACAGGGCAACGCCCTGTGGATTATGCACGTAATATGAAACAAGCCCTGAAAGGGCGATATATTTTACAATTATGAATTGTCAATTATTAATTATCAATTGTGAATATTATACACACAATACCATTCAAGCATCGCCTAAGGCGTGGCGACAATCATAATATCAAGGTGTTATTGTTACAGGTCGTCCTTTCAGGACTTGTTTCACATTTTGTCATACATAACACCAAATAGGGCTGAAAGTCCGATATGTATATTATTTGTATTTATATCATAATTATATATTGAATAACTATTCCACAGGTTTACATGCTTTCTCGCAAAAAAATTCGGTGCTACGCACAAATAATCAAATAATATCCCAATTTCTCGGGATAAATAATCAAATAACCTAATCCCTGACACAACGA
>JANTGP010000293.1 GCA_024762835.1 Bacteroidota bacterium | reverse complement strand
AGTAAAGAGCTATGGATTGCTCTTATTTTAGTATTTATCATAGTTTCCGTTTCATCTCTCAACATTCCTCTTTTTAGAAATATAGCAAGAGTTGGCACAAAAGACTCTGCCGGAGAAATAGAGAAAACTGGCACAAATGAATATGCAAACGAAGCTGAAAAAGCATATTATACCGACTATTCAAATGTATCGATGGCAGATTTAACACTTGATCTAATTGCCCGGAATTATCAGATGATGACAGTTGATTATTTAATCGAGAAACTTGCAGCTGACGATATTAGTATTCCGGAAGGTACTCCTACACTTTCGGAGATTGCTAAAGCAAATAACATCTCAATAAACGATCTTGTGCGTATGATTGCATACGAAGAAGCTTTAAACCCACATAAGCGAATCGGCAGACCTGTTAGTAAAAGAACATTGTCTGAGGCTGCCAGCGAAATTAATATTACTATGCAACAGGCATATGATTATCTGAAAAACAGCGGAATTGCCCATTCAGGCAATGACAATCAAACACTAAAAGATATTGCAGATTTTAATGACATTACTGCAATGGATGTTTACTCGATACTTACCGGTGTTGATAAAAAGATAGAGAAAGTTGATAAGCGGGAATCAAAGAAAAATGTTGATGAATTTGTAAAAGTAGCTGCAAAAATGGACCTAAGTCAATTAGCTAAAGTAATCTCAGAACAACAACCTCAAGCAAAAGTAAATGGCGACATTCTTACAAAACGATTACAAGATAACGACATAAAGATATCTGATAAAAATTCTACTTTAGAAGCTATTGCTACAGATAATAATATATCATTAAACGAGCTCCTGAAAATAATTTCAACAGGAAAGAGGCAAAATAAATCAGGCCTTGGTAAACTTGACGGACCCCCTGATTTCTTGAAAGAAAAAAAGGCAAATCCAAAAGCAAAGAAAATTGGACAACTGCCTTTATCAAAACTTGCCGAGAAATATAATCTGAAAACAAATGAAATTATTAAAAAACTTGATGACAATGGCATTGACGCTACAATAGACCAATCTGTTAACGAAATCTCAAAAAACAATAATAAAAAACCTTCTGATGTAATTAAATTACTGAAACAGCTAAAGAAGAAATAAGTATCTTTTTTTATTGCAGCAATCTAGTGTCAAGTCAAGCATAAACTTACGCTCTAATAATTATTTAAGCTATAAAAAAATCAATATTTTAAGTATTGGCCCCTAGTGTTGAGTCAACACTGCATTCATCTTTGGCCTTGTTGCAGAGTTTATCGAAGTTGTTACTGAGCTTAGTCGAAGTATCGGCGAGAAGAATGCTTAGTTGTTAGCCACCGGCATTGTTTTATCTTAGTTTTTCTTTAATAATTAAGTCCAAATGCCCAGAGTGGTATAACATTACGATAACCATATTCTATATCATCTTTTACAACAAATGATTCACCATCTTTTTCTATTTGACTCTGTTGTTTATTCTTTCCTCCTATTTCAAAAGTATAATGTTCAATCACAAAATCTGCTTTTTTTGAAGATATAACTTCATTATTTACTCCCATTTGATTGAAAAAGAATGTTTCACGTAAATTTCCAATATTGTATTTTTCTCCAACTAAGTTGAAAATGATATTTGTATTATTCAAGTACACTTTATCAACCTTTCCCAATCCTCGGATACCACTTGTTTCATTTCGCAATTGCTCAATTAGCCCTGCTTTTTCCATATATGAAAAATAATCATCTAAAGAATTCCGACTTACGCCAATCATTTCTGATATTTTTGAAAAATTAGGTTTAAAAGGAACGCTTTCTGTTATAATGGATAGCAATCGTTTTAGCTTTCGACTTGTTCCTACATTTAGATTTGCATATTGCGGAATATCCGATTCTAAGGTTTGGACAATTATCTGACCTAAACGAAAACTTATCTCATTTTCAACGCCAAATGGATAGTAACCAAGTTTCAAATAGTCATTAAATAACGGTAATGGATGTTGAATATTTGCAAGTTTTACTTCATTATTTACAATCTGTTCTAAAGTATAAACTTCTATATCATGGTTGTGAAATAATTTCAAATATTCTCGAAATGATAATCCTTGTAATTTATAGATAATTGCTCGACGGCTCAAATCGGCAGAACCTTTGAGAATATCTAATACTGAGGACCCTGTAAATACAACTTTCAAAGTTGGAAATGAATCATAAATGTTTTTCAGTTCTCGTGACCAATCAGTGTATTTATGAATTTCGTCAATAAATAAATATTCTCCTGCGTTTTTATAAAAATCATCAGCCAAATCAAAGAGATTGTTTTCGCCAAAATACATATCGTCAGCGGAAACATATAATGCTTTTTTACTATCTAAGTTTTCCTTAATGTACTGCAAAATCATTGTAGTTTTACCAACTCCTCGTGCACCGATAATACCAATCATTCGACTATCCCACACAACCTTATTGTACAAATATCGCTTAAAGTCCGTTGTTGTACTTTGCAAAAGCGTTTCAAATTTCTGATATAGTGTTCTCATAATTTTCCTATTCTAACCCCACAAAGATACAAAATGCATAACTAATTTAGCAATTTATCTAAATAATTGTTCAACCAAATGTGCAGCTAGCTCTATTTTTTGCTTGACACTAAGTAGTAAAGATATGGACAAATATACTTTTTTGTAGTGTTTTTTGTCATTTAGACCAAGGGTAGATTCAACTGGCAAATCCGGATCAGTCAACACTGCATTCATCTCTGGCCTATCGGCGAGACGAATGCTTAGTTGTTAGCTGCTGCCCTTTTAGTCAAGTAGACTATTCTTTCCAATCTTTGACAGCATTTTTGTAGTCTTCTGAAATTCCCCAATGTGAAGTTAAAATAACTTCTACGTTTGGAATGTTGGTGATT
>JANTGP010000292.1 GCA_024762835.1 Bacteroidota bacterium | reverse complement strand
TTTTGCTATGCCGTCTACACGCACCACGATAGTATAAACGCCCGAAGGCAATTCCGTAACATCATATTTGAAATTATGCAAACCTGGAGTTAAATATCCACTGCTTACATTACTCAAATTCTGTCCCAACATATTGTAAACATCAACGCTTACATCTCCGGAATTTGCAATATGTAAATCTATATTTGCATTATCTCGTACTGGATTTGGGCTTACCGAAATATTTATTCCGGCGAGTAGATTATTCAAATCCTCAACAGAATTTGGATTAGCATCAAGACGTAAATTGTCAACATACCAGCCATCGCCGTTTTTCAGTATATTACTCGTCAGCAACAGTCTAATATAAAGAGTATCGCCTGCATAATCCATCAATGTTCTATGTTCATCAATCCATTGACTTGTCATCACATCATCAGTCCATTCTTCATGAGAATTCATATCAAACGATGCTATATCAACCCAATTTTGTAAGTCCTTAGAAACACTAACAATTGCATAATCTCCGTTATACACTGTTGCAATATGGTCCCAACTCAATGTCGGTTTCTCTGAACTAATCACAACTGGTGCAAATATCGCATAATTAAATGCTTTATTCGGATATTTTCCGTCAGGTGAATCCGTAAATGAATTTGGTGATGACTTTGCTATCTTATTCGTAAGGCCCCATTGAGGTTTGCCTCCAACATAAGTAGCAATTAAATTTTGTGCATCATCAAAATTCTCATTTAATTCACTCAATGGTGCTCCTGCATAATTAAACACAGTATCCGAAGGAACGCTTTTTGTATCTTTACCATTACGTGTACCTACTGCGACCAACGAAATATTATAAAACTTGCCCGGAGTCAATTCAACCAATGTCGTAGTAAACTCGCCTGCTTGAATATCCGGCAAACTAACTGTTTTAGCCAATTGCTCATCTGCATAAATCTCTATTTTACTCAAATCATGTAATTCTGTACCGTCAATATGCTCGGAAGGATTTTTCCACGTTACTACTATACCATTATCGGCTATCTTCGTCGAAATATCAGTAGGTGCCTTTGGCTCTGTTGAACCGCCTGCAATACCTGTAACACTCACTAAATCACTCTCAATACCTACGTCTGTTTTTGTCTTCAAAGAATATGCAAACACTTCGCCTTCTACTGCACTGTTATCGGTATAAGTTTCCACACCTTTATCAACTTCAGCAATCTTATCGCTTCCCTTATATACTAAAATCTTAAAATTATTTAAACTTCCGCCCAAACGATTTTTAGTCGGGTCATCCCAATTTAAAATTACTTTAGTCGGTTCTTCAGGAGTATTCACAAATGTAAAATTCGATGGTGGCAAAGGCAATGCTGAAACTTCCGCTATATAACAAGTAGTCGAATAATAAGTCCCAGTTGGTGAATTCGGCATCCAAAACACAGGATATGCTGTTGCATTATATGATGTTATTCCTGTATAATCGCCCCAATAATAATTCCCCGGTCCTTGCCATGATACATCTTGAGGATTATCTAAATACCATGTTTGAGGTGTTAATCTGAATACATTAAACGTATTTCCGTCAAAAGATACTGCAACATATCCATCAACGCCTTTGTTGTTTTCATCATTCTGAGAACTATAATAAAATATTGTCACCATTCCTGTTACTGGGTCAACTGTTATTGAAGGGAAAAACACATCGGTACCATTTTTATTATCATCAATTACTTGCTTGTTTGACCAAGTATTGCCGCCGTCTGTTGATTTTGTTAATACAATATGCGGCTTTCCTGACTCATCTTTCCCGGCAGTTACCATATAAACCCAACCCCGTCTCGGTCCTGTAGAATTATCAACGGCAATATAAGGATTCGACGAAATTCTTATTTGTTGTTTATCCGCAAGCACATTTCTGTGACTTTCCGAATTTACTGTCCCTAAGTTCCCTATATTTAACATTTTCTTATAACTATGCCACCAAGTGTTTCCGCCATCTGTTGATTTCTGGATAAACATATTAGTAGTTTGATTTGTTGCAGATTGTCGCCAAGCAACATAAACTTCGCCATTAGGTCCAACAGCTGGCATAGGAGCTTGTGTGCTGTAAGTTGTTCCCGGTATTTTTATTATCGGTGACCAAGATTCATTCCCATCTTTTGTATATGAAAACATAACACCGGAATTTACCTTAAATCTCTGCCAAGTCACATAAACACGGTCTTTATATGGTGAATCTTCATTAATATCACAAGCTATTGAATATCTGTCATGAAATGCTTGATTTGATGTTCCGTTTGCCTCTAATGCTACAGGTATCGGGTCTAACCAAGTCTGACCTCCGTCCGTTGACTTACAAACAAAAACGCCATTATCATTTGATGCATCATCGTCTCCTATTTGTGCAAAACCATATGAATAATACACATTTCCCTCTGTATCAAAAGCAAGTCCCGGGTCAAAGTTTGTCATTCCGCCACTGGCAGGACGTTGTATATATAATCCCATATTGCTTGGTGTAGTAGAAACTTTCCATGTCTGTCCGGCATCTTTTGTATAATATGCTGCCATCTTATATCTAACGCCGGCATGATTATATCTTGTATTATTTGATGCCGCAACTATATTACTCGGATTCTGCGGATTATATGTTACCCATGTTTCATCTTGGGCGCCTTGTGTTCCTGATATATTCTTAATTACAAATCCGTCTTCGGATAAAATATACTCAGGTATATCTAATTTCGGTCCATTTATATTTCTATCACCTCGAACAAATACTCTTGCTTTTCCAAATACTGCCTTAGGTGGTTTATAATCATATTTCAAGTAAGATGGCATTTGACGTGCATCATACTGACCCATTAAAGCAAATGTGCTTAATGTTATTAATACTGCAAATAGTGAAACAAATCTTCTCATTCAATATCCCTTTAATA
>JANTGP010000291.1 GCA_024762835.1 Bacteroidota bacterium | reverse complement strand
ACATACACCTCATTAGAGCCATTTGAAACCGTACTTGTTACATTGATAAGTAAATCAAGATCTGCAGCAACATCAATTTTATAATATTTATAATCACCCTGGTCAAGACCTGTAGTTTTTACAACATCCAAAATTAATTCTTCAATGCTTACATTTATTGAGTCATCTGTTATTATATTATTGTTGTCGTAGTTGTTTTCTATTAATGAATTAAGGATATTAGTTCTTCCTATACCCAAATAATTACCGGGAGTTACTGCAGGTGTAATATTACTAATGGTAGCTGATAATGTATCGCCAGGCTGAATTACAATTGAGTTATCGGAATAGCCAAGTATTTTATCAATTGCACCATCGAAAATACTATCTTCAGAAAAATAAAATGCATCTCTGATATTTCCAAGTGCGGGATTTCCACCATTATTAACCAGTGAATAATTTATCACAACATTATCTCCCAAAACAACACTATCAGGTGCAGAAATACTGCTAATTACTAAATCACACGGTAAGGGCTGAGTAATATTAATAAGTTGGTATGTTTCATTATTGTTTTCTGAATTATATTCATATACAAGATCAGATTCATCTGTAACAAAAACAAGATAGAAGAAGCCAACATATGATGAGGATAGGTTAATGCTCAGGTTCTCAGTATATAATCCATTAGCTGCTAAAGAACTATTATGTTGGACTACACTTAATAAGTGTGTCCAACCTGAAGTAGCATCCGGTGTGGTGCTAAGGTAAATTCTATCAAACCACAAATCTTCTGCTGTTTGTCCGTTTCCATTATTGGCAACAGTATATTGGATGTTAATAGTTTGTCCGGCAAGTGCAGATGAAGGTGCAAGAACATTATCAAAAACAAGGTCGGGAGGATCTGAAAATATAATTTCTATTGGGCTGATTCCTGAATTATTCGTTTCACTTAACTCCGGGTTAACTGCATTATATACATCAACATAAGCCAACAAATAATAAGAACCTGATATGCCATTGGGAATTTCAATATCTGTAAGTTTTGTGTAGCTGTTTCCAATCCCTAAATAAGAATGAGTCAATGTAGTGAGCAATATATCGCTATAATCCCACAATGAATCTGAAGAAAGATACACTCTGTCATACCAGTAGTTTCCGGTAGTTTCATCAGTCCCAATATTTTCAACAATCCATGATATTGAAACAGAAGCACCGGAATAAGCGGATGCAGGAGTATTTAATGAGGATAAAAACAGATCGCAGAAAGTGGTGTCAGGTTCTATTACAACAGGAGGAATATTAATTGTATCTGTAAAATAACCTGCATTTTCAACGTTATTATTCTCAAAAGTATATTCATATAATTGGTTAGAATAATCTGTATAAACATAAATATATACAGTACCCGAAATATTTTCAGGAATAATAATATCATGTGTCCTTGTGTAGCTTTCAGAAGTGTCAAGTGCTCCCGGACCCGGTAATGTTAACAAGCCGAAACTTGCATTGCCTAACCATGATTGAGAAGATGAAACATAAACTCTATCACTCCACGAACCACTTGCTGCAACTAAACCTTGATTTTTAACCGTCCATGATATTGGTACAGTATCTCCGGCATTAGATATTGTACCTAGGGATATATTAGTAATTACTAAATCGGGATATGGACTTAACGAAATATTGATTGCTGTTACTGATCGAGTAACATTATCATTGTCAAATGTGTATTCAAAAACATCATTATCTTTGTCTGTATAAACGTAAATATAATATTGGCCGGAAATATTTTGTGGTAAATTGAAACTTAAACTTTTGTTATAAGTATCGTAAGGAAATAGGTTATTACCATTGAAAACATATTCTGTGCCAACCAGACTTGCATAAGTTTGGTTAAATGTATCGAGCTGCGAAATATATACCTTATCTCTCCATGATGTTTCAACAGGTGCATTTGCTCCAATATTCTCAGTTGTCCAGTTTACTGTAACTTGTGAGCCTGAATTTGCCGTAGCAGGTATTGTAACAGAATCTACAACCAAATTTGGAGGTGGTTTTAATGTTACATTAATGGCTGCACTCCTTTTTATATTATTATTTGAAGCTAATTCTGATACATAACCATATCGGTCTGTGTATACGAAGATATAATATGTCCCATAATAATAATGAGGAATAGTAAAACTATAGTTCATCGTATATAAGCTGTCAACATCCAAATAATCGGGTGTGTCATACCAATTAGCAAAACAAGGATAATTTATTCCTAATTCATGTGATCTAAGACCAATATAATTATCCCCAACATAAGCTGAGTTATATATTGGAAAAATAGAATCGTCAGATATTAAAATTGCATCATACCAGTAATGCTCAGATAATGAACAACCAGGCGAGGGAAAAGAATTAAGACCACTTCCCATTGCAGGGGCAAATCCTGTATTTTCTACCGTATATGTAAGAGTAATTTCACTTCCGGAAATAATTGATGTTGGTACACCAATTGAAGAGCAAACTAAATCAGGTTGGGGCGGTAATGTAACAGATAAAGAAGCACCGGATTGATCAAATAAATAATTATTTAGTTCATTTGTTTCAATCAATGAATTGTCTACATCAGCTTTAACAATAACATAATAATTTCCAAAGATACTAACAGGAATGGTAAATTCATGTGAATTCACATAACTTTCACTTGTGTCGAGAGCACTAAGATTATTTATCTTTCCAAGTAAGATATCCGAGTTATCTAATATTGTATCAGCAGATAAATATGTAGCATCTTTCCATGTTGTAGCATGAGTTCCGCCCGGCCCGGAGTTAAATACTGTCCACGAAACGGCAAGATTTTGGCCTGCATATATTGTTGAAGGAGTTAAAATATTGCTTACTTCCAAATCAGGAAGAAATCTTGTTTCAAAAACTTGTGTTTGACTCATT
>JANTGP010000290.1 GCA_024762835.1 Bacteroidota bacterium | reverse complement strand
TGGCAAATTGAAAATTAATCGTTTCAAAATCCCGCACTACGCATAGCCCAACCGTTATGTAGCATACAGAAAGAATGAAAAGAATAATCAACATAGAAAACGGAAAAGGATTACTAAAATTAAAATGGAATGGCTCATTAAGCTCACTTCAATTTAATGATCCAATTTCTTTGCATTGGTTTGATTGCATGGGTTCTTTAGGGAAATTCTTTGTGATTTTACCATACAATAAAGAATATCGTGAAGAGATACAGAATAGATTTTCGAAATCACTAAATGAAGGATTAGATATTGATGAAGAGATATTCAATACCCTAATTGAAGTCTTAGAACTATTTGAAAACTCAACTTACGAACTCTTCTACGAACCAAAATATAGATATAAAATAGACAATAGTTGGAACTGGGTATACATAGGGAACGAACGAGATAGCTCAACTAATCCTGAAAAATTCAATACAATCAATTCTCAAACATCCGAAGATTTATCAAAGATATATTCAGTAACAGAAAGCTTTTATGACGGCTACAACGAATCTTTATTATTTACTCAACCTCTTGAAATCATTAATCAAGAAAGAGTCAAATACTATGAAGAAATTATTAAAAAAGGCCTAAAACCTACTGCAATTATATACTACGGTTTGCTCGAAGAGTCAGGTATTTATGACGACGGTTCAAAATGGAAAAGCACAAACAGGTCAGGCTTGTATATATTAGATGGTCATCATAAATTAATGGCCTATAAAAACTTAAATCAAGAACCAGCATTATTACGAATAATAAAGAGATATAACTCAAAAAATGATTTCAACTTAACAAAACAAGAATTTGAAACTGATATTAGGCAAAGATTATTCAAGCCTCAAATTAGACACATAAACGAAAATTGTAGATTGAAGTACGCTACATAACAAGCGACGATCACGATCATGCTTCCTTTGTCAGCACGACGGATGTCGCTAAACCGTTATGTGGGATGAACACGAATTATTCAAGAAACAACTACATTAACAGGGGAGGAAAGCCAGCCCCCAACTGTGACAGAGATGTCTTCAAAGCTCATAAGCAATGCACACATCACAGTCACAGTTTTCGCAAAACAAAAAAGAAACAAACGAAACTAAAATATTTATTATGACTAAAAACATTTTAAAAAATATTGGCTTAATCTTTTTAATAACATTATTTACAATTTCTTTAGTTGTAAATTTAAGAGCTAAAGGCATCTTTGGATTTCCTGATAAATTAGATAGCAAAGAAAATTTAATTCTCCAATTATCTAATATAGTCGATAGACCAGATTATGTAGATGTGTCGGGACCTGATCAATTGGAAGTAGGTGAAGCTAAACCATATGATGTTGCAAACCCTTTTGACTGGGTAGAAGCAACAAATGATAATGTTTTACTATGTGATTCCAATAGTTCTGATCCTAATGATTGGGTTAATGGAACAAATGGTATTATTGCTAATTCTAATGGTCAAATTTGGGTCAAAGGTAATCAAACTGGTTCAACCACTTTACAAAATCTAGATGATTCTTCAGATCCAGATAAAAACATTACGATTGTCGAAACAGGAACTCTTACCTGCACATCCTTAACAGACCCAGCAAACGGCTCAATAAATGTAAACATAACAACAGACTTAACTTGGAATTCAGTAAGTGTAGCTGACGGCTACAAACTAACAGTTGGAACAACATCAGGTGGAACAGACATAATGGATAATGAAGATGTTGGTGATGTCACAACTTACGACCCGGGAGATTTTCCTTGCAGCAGTACAATCTATGTAACAATTACTCCTTATGATGGAAGTGGTGATGCAACTGGATGCACAGAAGAAAGTTTTACAACAGAAGAAGTAATAGCTGATGCAGGTTCAGATGAAGAATATTGCGCAGGAGGAAGTGTACAACTAAATGCAAGTGGCGGAACAACATACAGTTGGTCGCCAACATCAGGCTTAGACGACCCAAATATATCAAATCCAACAGCAAATCCAAGTTCTACTACAACTTATACTGTGACAGTTAGCAATGACGGAAGGTGTCCTGACACCGATGATGTATCCGTTACAGTAAATCCAAATCCTATCCCAAACGGAAGTGCTACAGACGAAACAGGAAATAATTTCAATGATGGAACTGCAACAAGTAACCCAACAAATGGTACACCTACTTATTCTTATGCTTGGAGCAATAGTGAGACAACTCAAACTATCACAGGACTTACTCCGGGAAATTATACGATAACAGTTACAGATAGTAAAACTTGTACAGGAGAAGAAACTGTAGTTGTAAATGAATATATTTGTCCAACAATTTTACCAAACGCAAGTGCCACTGACGAAACAGCCAATAATGCTAATGATGGAACTGCAACAGCTGCACCAACAGGCGGAACAGCTTCATATACTTATTCTTGGTCAAATGGAGAAACCACTCAAACAATTACAGGTCTTGCACCGGGAAATTATACTGTAACAGTAACAGATAGTAAATCGTGTACTGCAAACGAGACTGTAACTGTTGCAGAATTTATTTGCCCAACTTTGACAATAATAGCAACACAAGTGGATGCACAATGCAATGGTTCTTGTGATGGTTCAATCACAATAACAGGGGTTACAAACGGAGTTCCGCCCTATACTTACTCTTGGTCAAATGGCGCTACAACCGCTATAAATAGTGGATTATGTGCAGGTTCTTATACAGTAACGGTAACAGATGATAAAAACTGTTCCGTTTCTGAAACTTATACAATTTCAGAACCTGATGTCCTTGTACCCAATGCAAGCGCAACAGATGAAACAGGCAACGACTTTGAAGACGGAACAGCAACAGCCAATCCAACAGGAGGGACTAGTCCTTATACTTATGCCTGGAGCAATGGAGAGACTACACAAACTATCACTGAT
>JANTGP010000289.1 GCA_024762835.1 Bacteroidota bacterium | reverse complement strand
TTTAATCAAAAACAGCGTCATAGTTGCTGACAGGTATTATAATGATTTTGATCTGCTCAATACCTGGGACAGCAAAGACGTGTATTTTGTTGTAAGGCACAAAGAGAATATTGCCTATGAGACAATAAAGGAAAACGAACTCCCTGAAAACAGGCATGAATACGTCCTAAAAGATGAAATAATAAAGTTAACAGGATATAAATCGAAAAATAAATACCCTAAAAAACTTAGACGAGTAGCAATATGGGATGAAGAAAATTCTCAGGTAATAGAAGTAATAACAAATCAATTTACTTGGACAGCAAACACAATCAGTGAATTATACAAAAGCAGATGGTACGTTGAGATATTTTTCAGGGAGATAAAACAGTTATTGCACATAAAATCTTTCATCGGAACAAGCCATAATGCTGTGATGATACAGATTTGGACAGCACTGATTACTATTTTGATATTAAAAGCCTTGAAAGCAATGGCTAAATATGGATGGCACCTCTCGAATCTGGTTGCATTTATACGGTTGAATTTATTTGTGAAAATTGATTTGCAAGCATGGCTCAATAATCCGTTTTGCGAAGAAGAAATACCCCCGCCGAAATACGTACAGGGGTCTCTTTTTTAATTTTCCACAATTATTGTCCGGAACTATTGTATCTTGGGACTTAAATTATGATCATAAATTTTATTTAGGACAGGATTGATTATCGACGTAAATACAAGATGGCTCAAACACCAATGTTGGTTGACGAGATGAATTATCTTGCGAATATTCATTCAACGTTTGATACCCCTGAGACATACCATTCGGCCGGGGAGATAAATTCATTTGTGAAGAGTTTGCACACTGATTTTAAGACTCCATTGAAAATGCACATGGAAGGATTCAAGTATAAAGAAATTGCCGAAAAACTGGAGATGCCAATAGGTACTGTTAAAAGCCGTATCTTTTTTGGCCGTAAGAAATTGCAAAAGATGATTGGCAACTAACTTTTTATTGATTAGTAATTAGGGGTGTAATGTTTAATACACAGGGTAAACACGCACTTTTTCATAAAAATTGTTCAATAAGTAATATAATTATGTCGATTATGCTCAATGTATAGTGCTAGTATTCAATTATTCAACGAGCGTGAATACGGGCTATAATTTAATGAGTATACTTAGGAACAAAGAACACCATAGAAGCCATATTAACCAATTGCTCAACTTAATTGACATCCTCTTTGTCGGAATAATTTCTGTTGTTTGTTGAGCAGAAACATGGAAGCAAATGATCTAATTTGCAAATTCAAAAAAAGAGTTTTAATTTGAATAATTCTTAATCAGGTTAAAAGAAGTATAAGGCACCAAAACAAAAGGACTAAAAATGCGAATCGAATCATAGATTGGGGGTTGAATTGCGGAAGAAATTTATGGTTTATAATTTAACCTTTAGAGGTTTTGGTTAAGGGTAAAAAAGCATTAGTTTTATACTCAAATCAAAAATAGATAAACCTTGCAAAAAAGAACATTTTTCCTATTTATTATAATCCTGCAGCTAACCAGTGTTTTTGC
Organism: Bacteroidota bacterium; assembly: GCA_024762835.1. Taxonomy (GTDB): domain Bacteria; phylum Bacteroidota; class Bacteroidia; order Bacteroidales; family M50B96; genus JANTGP01. Next base: position 1,372 of record JANTGP010000289.1, on the reverse strand, counting down.
ACGAGAAATTAGTTTCGAGAAAATCGATATGACGTCAGGTTTATCGCACAACTCGGCGCTGTGTTTGCTTGAGGATCACGAAGGATTTATTTGGATTGGAACCCGCGATGGTTTAAATAAATTCGATGGTGTAAACTTTGAAATTTACAAACATGTTTTTTTCGATACCAGCAGTTTGCCAAACGACCAGGTAAACTGTATCTACGAAACAAAAAACCATGAAATATGGGTAGGGACTGCAAACGGATTATGCCGATATAGTTCAAAGAAGAATCGTTTCAGCCGATTTGATTTAGCTCCGACAGTACATTCTGAGTCGGAATTTATTCGTTCAATCTTTGAATGCTCAAACGGAGAACTATGGGTAGGAACTACTAGCGGTTTGCACATTATCGACTCGAAACACAAAACTTCTAAGTTTATTCTCCTTCGTCCGGAAACAGAGCATTTGGCAAATAACATTCAAAGTATTTTTCAAGATAATAAAGGTGTAATCTGGTTGGGAACAAGAAGCGGATTATTTAGATATACCGGTAAAAAATTCGATAGGATTCAACTTTTGGATAATGGGGAGAAAGATCAACCGATCATACGTGATATTGTCGAAAACAACGAGGGGTTGCTTTGGTTAGCAACAGAAGCGCATGGTATTTATGTCTTGAATAATAGGAATGAAAAGCCCTTGGTTCAGTATGAATTGAATACCGCAAATCAAATCTTACCATCAAATACTGTGCGGAGTATTTTTTTTGCAAACAAAGAAAATGTTTGGATTGGCACTTTTGGTGGACTGTGTATTTATCATCCTGAGTTAAACCGTGCTGAAACCTACAATTTTACAAATTCACGTTTAGAAAGTTTTTCCAATAATTCGGTGCGTGATATCTTACGCGACTCGCAGGGGGGCTTTTGGGTTGCATTGTATTTGGGTGGAGTAAACTATTATCATCCTCAAAAAAATATGTTCCGTAAAATCGGGTTAAACAAGGCCGGTTACAAAAACCATGTTAGTATGGTGTCGGTTCTTCTCGAAGACTCTCAAAACAATTTGTGGTTAGGTACCGAAGGCAATGGAATTTATTTTGCTAATAAAAATCAGGATTCGTTTGCCGAATACTTAAAGTTTTCGGATGTTGAGACCACCGAAAACACTATTAAATCAATGGTCTTACAAAAATATCGCTTATGGGTCGGAACAATTGCCGGGTTAAACTCGGTAAATATTAAGACAAAACAAATTGAAAAATTCCGGTATAATTCCTACGCTTCTAATTCCATTCATTCAGGGCATGTTTTAGCCCTGTTAGCCGAATCGAACAACAGAATTTGGGTAGGTACCAATGGTGGTGGAGTTCAGATTTTAAACGTCTCT
>JANTGP010000288.1 GCA_024762835.1 Bacteroidota bacterium | reverse complement strand
TTGCTCCACAAATATGAAAACGGTGGAGTACCGCCTTCAGCAGTAGTTTGAGCCGTTCCGTCATTTGCTTCTGACGCTGTTTCATCTGTACTTGTAACCGTAATAGTAAGCTCCGGTGGTTCATTAATGGTAATGCTCATTGTCGAAGTACAATTATTGGTATCTGTTACTGTCACAGTATATTCTCCTACAGAAAGTCCGTCGAGATCTTCAGTTGTTGCTCCGTTGTTCCACAGGTATGTATAAACGGGTGTTCCTCCGGAAACAGTTATATCAATAATTCCGTCTTGTTGTGCAAAGCAAGATACATCAAAGTGGATTTCTGTAATTAGTAAAGCATTGGGTTCTGTGATAGAGAAATTGTCTGAAATAACAGAACAATTAGTTGAGTCGGTGATTGTTACATAATAATCTCCCGGGCATAAATTATCGATTGATGAGGTGGTTTCTCCATTGCTCCAGTTATATGTAAAAGGAGGTACTCCGTTAAGCACGTCATCGATAAGTATCTTACCATTGCAATCACCATTACAAGTAATATTTTCAACAGTAGAAACAATTGATAATGTCGGGCAAATAAATTCATGTACTGTTACTGTTTCCTGATTTGAACATGACTTTGTATCTGAAACTGTTACGGTATAATCCCCCGGAGCAAGATTGTAAATAGTTTGTGTGCTTTCACCATTGTTCCATGCATAAGTATATCCGGGAGTACCTCCTGTTGGATTGGTTGTAGCGGTTCCATCATTGAAATCATTGCCTGTCTCATCAGTTGCGGAGGCATTTGGTACAGGTAAAGGATTGACCGTGACGGTAACATCATCGGTGTCACTGCACCCATTATCATTGCTGACTGTTACGGTATAAGTTGTAGTTTGCTCGGGACTGGCTATAGGATTGCTGATGTTTGGGTCATCCAATCCATAGGTTGGATACCAACTATAGATTGTACCACCTGATGCTTGCAGTTGTGTGCTGCTGCCATAGCAAATTTCAACATTATCTCCTGCCTCTGCTTGAACAGTTTCAGTATGGAAGTTTTCATAACTACAATATGTGTTATAGGGGGCATTATTGTAAGGTTGTATCAACGCATATACAGTTGTATCGCAATAAAAATCTTCAGGAGGATTCCAGGTTGTGGTATTGCCTACATCGCCATTGAAAATATCGCAATTTTGAGTATAACCGACACATAAATTATATCCGTCAGCGTTTGAAGATTCAGCCCAATTCAAATTTGTATTCACAGGAACATCAGTTTCTCCATTTACAGGATCAGTAAGATTGGTACATTCGGGAGGTGTACATGCCTCGGTCACTTCTGCTTCACTATTGCAACCTGATGCATTGTCATGAATATTTGTTGTGCCACCATTGTTCAATACCTCACAAATACTGAGTACTTCACATTCTGACAAAGATGAATTATTATGAAAATTCAAATCATCATATCCGGGAGTTGAGGAATTTATAGTAGCAGGATCAATATTTTCCAACCCAGATAAACTTGCAAGGTTATTGCATAATGCAACTGTTATATCACCATCTACTGCTGTCATTCCGCTTAAAGCAGTAATATCGGATAGATTGTTATTGCTATAAAAATTCAAATATCCGCCAATAGTGTTAAGTTGTTCTAGACCTGTTAGATTATTCAAATTACTATTATAGGATATATTCAAATTGCTGCCGATTGAAGTTAGACTACCTAACCCGAACATATCGGTAAGTCCTGAATTGTTGTTTATTTGCAATTCTCCCGAAATGGTTGTTACATTATCAAGACCTTCCAGATTGCTTAAATAAGGATTTTTCTTTATTTTTAAATATCCATTGATTTGGTCTAAACCGGATAAACCGGTAATTTTCAAAAGAAGATCATTATCATCTATTATTATATAGGAACCAATGGATGTAACATTGCTAAGCGCATTAATGTTTTTGAGATAGTCATCTTGATATATGCTTAAAAAATCTCCTATTTCAGTTAAATTGTCCAAACCTGTAAGGTATTTCAGATGACTATTGTGCTTGATACTTAAATAACCATCGATCTTGGTTATTTGTGAAAGCCCGTTAAGATTTGTAATATCATTTGGAACGGCTTCCATGATAGTTACATTTCCTTGTATTTCCGAACAGTTATATTGCTGCCCGAAATTATCGATTTGTGCTTGTGATGTAAATACAATTCCATTAGGAAGGCATGGTTGTGCATTGAGTAAAAATGAGGTTAAACTCAAGATAATTGTGAATGTGATAATTTTTTTCATTTTTGCAGTATTTATTAGTTATAAAATTTTTTTTCTCAAATCTGGCTTCATCTAATAATATTTTTTTATTTTTAATTCCCAAAGCGATTTTTTCATTGAACACTCTTCGGAGTTCTATTCTGTTTTATCCTTTTTTCCTGCATTTCATACAGGGCTATTCATATTTAGCTCCTTCGGAGCATTTCCCTGTCTTTTTCAACTTACAAACCCTTAAACATCTAAACTTCCAAACATCTAAACCTCCAAACTTATTAACTTCCAAACTTATTTCTCACCGCTCATCGCTCATCACTTCGTTCCTTCATTCTTTCGTTCAATCGTTCCCTCGTTCATTCGTCTCCCCATCATTCCAATACTCCAATACTCCAATACTCCAATATTCCAATTAAAAATCTTAAATTTTAAATCTGAAATCAGAAATCAGAAATCACCCTTCCATCTCAAAATATTCTTCACCTTCCAATATTTTCTCCATTACATTCCTTATTTCTTCCTGGTCACCACCTTTTTGAATAAAGCCTTTTGCTCCTGATTCTTTCATTTTTAATATTTGATTAACATCTTTAAACATTGATATTCCCAATATTTTCAGGCCTGGTTTTAGTTTTATTGCTTTTTCGGTTGCTTCTATGCCATTCATTTCCGGCATTTTG
>JANTGP010000287.1 GCA_024762835.1 Bacteroidota bacterium | reverse complement strand
TTAATTTAGCCCAAAGGCAAGGCCTTGGGTTTAAATATGCATAATACCATATACGTCCTGAAAGGACAACTTAATTAATTCGTTCATAAAAATTGCCATAACTCATATTTTAAGCTGCCCTTTCAGGACGATGTTTTATTAATGTTCATTTACCCAAGGCGTTGCCATAGGGTTGAATTAAGTTGCCACTGCGTGGCGTTTATTGGACTATATTTTTTTCCTAAGCCGAGCAGCAAAGATTATTTACTCCTTAATAATTTTCCAGCTTTGTTGTTTACCGTTTATAGTTAGCCTGAGAGTATAGGTTCCTGCTATTTGTTGGTTTAAATTTACAAGCAACATTGACGAAGCAACCGTACCGTTTGCTACTTGCTTACCACCAACATCATACACATTGTAGGTGGCTGACTCAATTGTTTCTTCGCCACTTATTTCTACAACTACAAGCCCTTTGGTAGGGTTTGGGTAAACCAATAAATCAAAACTGCCAAGTTTGTCTTTTAATGTTTTTTCTTCTGCAATTTCTTCTTCCTCAGTCTCGTGGTTTGTGCTGCCATTATTGTGCAAAGTAGTTTTTGTTTGCAAATAAACAACTCTTGCAATACGGTTACCGGCTGCATCGTAGGTATATGTAAAATCCTGAGCAAAAGCTGTAAAACTTATTGTTAGGATTGTTATTAGTAAGGTTATTTTTGTTTTCATGGGTTGTTGTTTTTAATTTGTATTACTAAGCTACATAACCACACGAAAGGATTCGTGCGGTAGCAGTGGGTTTTAAATAATTACTAAAAATAAGTTATTGTATCATTCATATTTCTCACATCTTCTTTTGTAACCTCAAAGCGTTTTAAGATTAAATAATTTGAAACAATAGTATCCCAAGGCACTTGTTCTATTCTGTCGGCATCAAATATAAAAAATATTAATGTGTTGTTCATTTCAAATTCCTCATAGCCTGCACCAAAATAAGTTGTCTCATCAGGATGTAAAGGTCCTTGTGTGGAATACTGTTTAACAATAGTTGTGTCAGGATAATAATCTGATATTGAATAATAAATTGCTTTATCAGATGAATTCTTTATGTATAAATATTCATAATCTTTGTTATGACAGTCTGATGCTGAAAAAAGCATTATTATTAACAAGCCTGCTGCAAAAAATTTTAAATTTTTCATTGTCCTTTATACTCATAAAAATTTATATTCTATACCATTATTTAAGGATATGTAATGGTCCAGTTCATATTTTTTAAATCCTGTAAACTTAAATCATATCGTTTCAATACCATATATTCAGTTACTATTTTCCCCCAATCCTCAGTCTCAATAATATTAGCGTCAAATATATAAATCATTAAAGTATCGGAAGGAAAAAAAATTGAACTAATATGTGCTTCTAAACAATCATTATTAAGTTCAGCTGCTTCACCTGTATCATTAGGTAAAATTTTACTTTCTAAAGCAGGGGTTGTACTACTATACCCAAAATGTAAAGTGTCAGGATAAATATCTTCAGTAAAAGTATATATTGCATTATCACTTTTATTAATTATAGTTATAAAACTATGGCAATCATCGCTTTCTCTATTACAAGTACTTCCATAAAAAAGAATTGTTAATAACAGCAGTAACATATTTGTTTTTTTCATTTCTTAATATTTTCCGTTAAAATAAATAATATTAATAATACCAGGTATAATAAGAGTAGGTCCAAAAAGATAATCTGCCCATGTTAAACCTTGTTTATTGTTTTGTAGTACATTTTGATTATAAGTACTATCATAAGGGAAGCTGCGATTATAATTGATAATTTTATTACTGTGAAAATCCCATTTGCTCTGTTGAATCCCATGTTTGTCAACCCAATTAAAGTTTTCTGTTTTATCACTAAAGTACATGAAAGCCCTAACATTTGCATCTTGCTCAATAGGATGCAAACCGTGAGGTCGCAAAAGTGTCGATTTTTTATGCATGGAACTTGGGAGTGCAACTAATTGTAAATAAAAAGGTCCAAATAATTGACTTTGTATATAATGCCCATATTCATGTTGAAATAATTTATTATCTTCACCTGCTTCAATGTTTTTATCACCAACAATATAATTACTTAGAGTAAATCCGCCGAAATCTCCATCTACTTGTAAAACTGTTGTGCCATATTTATATTTTACCCAATTAACATGTGTAAATATATTTGTACCATGTGCAGCTATATGACCAACTAATGTCTGAGGTGCTTGCCATGTAAATCGTGAAATCAATTCCCATGAACGTCCCCAAAAGTTTTTATTTGGGTCTGTCACAAATAATCCATTATCAATTTTCCAAGCTCTGTTTGTTTTTGACCATTCAGCGGTTGGATCAAAATCTCGCCAAGCGGCTTGCCTGTTTTCTTTTGTATTCCATGGATCAATACCACCATTAATAAATATATTATTCAAAAGTTCTAAAGACCCAGTTAAAATAGTACCTATATAAATCTCCCCACTCGGGTCAGTATATTTCAGTGGGTTATTCATCACATAGCTATACCTGTTATAGTTTTGAGAGTTGCCGGGGCTTTGTACGTAATTGTCGGGTGAGAGCATACGCCCAAGTACAGGGTCGTATAATCGTCCGTTCATGTTTATTAGTCCAAAGTCTGTGCTTAAAAGCCCAAAATCTGTTAGATGCTCGTGTCCTGTAAAACCACGGTTAAATGCAGGTAGAGAGGTGGTGGTATAGTCAGACCAATCTAATGGGTTTCTGGTTCTGCCCCATGCGTCAAAACTATGTTGAGAGTCGATTGTGCCATTTTCGTTTGTTATACATTGCACAGAGCCAAGATGGTCGGTGTGGATGTATTGTAGTTTGTCGGGTTGCCCCGTGGTTTTGGTAAATACCGCAAACATACCCGATGGTGCACTTATATAATGGAACTCTGTTACTTCGCCCG
>JANTGP010000286.1 GCA_024762835.1 Bacteroidota bacterium | reverse complement strand
GGGCGGAAACTCGCTGATATTCCTGCAAATTTAGTTCGTCTTTGTGTTGGTGGTGAACATCCTGATGATATTATTGCCGACTTGAATACGGCTCTTTCTGTTCTCGACGGAAATAAGATTAAAACATCTTCACCTGAGTTTTCAGCCGGTGGAGCTTCATCAGCTACATTACAACGATAATTCATTAACTAATCAGCAAACCTGCAATAATGCGGGTTTGCTGTTATACTATATATTTTCCCTAATCATGACTAAACCACTTTCATTTTACTCTACAAACCAAAATGCCGAAGCTGTCTCCTTCAGTAAAGCATTATTAAAGGGCCTGGCTCCTGACAAAGGACTATACATGCCCGAAAATATTCCTGTTTTCAGCAAAGAAGATATTTCGAACTTTAAGAATATGGAATACTACGAAATTGCTTTAGAAGTAATCTACAAATTCTTGAAAAACGAGATAAGCAAAGAGAAATTGAAAGAGATTGTTAAAGATGCTTATAACTTTGAGGTACCATTGGAGAAAGTCAGCAAACGCAAATATATCTTAAGACTCGACCAGGGACCAACAGCATCTTTTAAAGACTTTGCCGCACGTATGATGGGCAGATTGATGGCATATTATTTAAAAAACGAAAATCATAATTTGTTAATCCTTACTGCAACATCAGGCGACACCGGAAGTGCCATTGCTAATGCATTTTACAAGCTGGACAATATTAAAGTTCTGGTTTTATTCCCTGAAGATGAAGTAACTCTCAGGCAGCGTAAACAAATGACAACATTAGGTAAAAATATTCAAATTGTTGCTGTAGATGGTAAATTTGACGATTGTCAGGCTATGGTAAAAGAAGCTTTTTCAGATTCCGAATTAGACTACTTGCACTTGTCTTCAGCCAATTCAATCAATATCGGACGCTTAATACCACAGATTGTTTACTACTTTTATTCATATTCCAGATTAGCTAAAAAAGAAGATGAATCTGTTGTATTTTCAGTTCCTTCGGGCAATTTTGGCGATATGATGGGAGGAATAATTGCCAAGAACATGGGGCTTCCAATCAAGAAGTTTGTTATTGCAACAAACGAAAATGACGAATTTCCGGTATTTCTTAAAACAGGAATTTATAATAAAATTGAACCCTCACGTAATTGCCTGTCGAGTGCCATGAACGTTGGACACCCTAGCAACCTTGCACGTTTAGTTGCTTTGTACGGTGGAATAATGGATGAAAAAGGGAATATCAGTAAAATACCTGATATCGATAGACTTAGAAAAGATATCTTTGCGGTATCAGTTAACGATAATCATACAAGGGATACTATAAAAGAAGTGTATGACAGGTACAATGTTATTTTAGAACCACATGGTTCAGTTGGTTGGTTTGGTCTGCAAGAGTATCTCAAAAGTGAATCTGATATTGATGAAAACCAATTATGTATTTCTCTTGAAACAGCTCACCCTGCCAAATTTCCCGAAGAGATTATTCAATTATTAAATATTGATCCTAACCTGCCAAAAAGTCTTCAAGGCATTGAAAATAAAGAAGAACAATATGACAAATTAGATAAAGACTATAGTGGCTTTAAGGATTATTTAAAACAAAATTACTAACAAATAAAATTTATTATATGTATATTCTGTGCTCAGATTTAGAAGGTGTTTTTGTTCCCGAAGTTTGGATTAATGTTGCAAAAAAAACAGGTATTGACGAGTTAAAACTCACAACCCGTGATATTTCTGATTATGATGTTCTAATGACTCAACGTTTAAAAATATTAAAAGAGCATAATTTAACTCTTCGGGATATTCAAGAGGTAATAGCAACAATCAAACCTCTTGATGGTGCAAAAGAGTTTCTTGATTGGCTGCGTACAAAAATACCTGTGATAATTGTATCAGATACCTTTCAGGAATTTGCTGATCCATTAATGGCTCAGCTAGGCCGCCCTACCATCTTATGCCATTCGCTTACAACGGATGAAACGGGTATGATTACAAATTATAATTTACGACAAGCCGACCCTAAAAGGAAAGTGGTGCAGTCATTCCAAAGTTTAGAATATAAGGTTGTTGCAATGGGAGATTCGTACAACGATGTAACAATGCTTCAGCAGGCAGACCAGGGAATATTATTTAATCCGCCGGATAATGTCATTGAAGAGTTTCCACAATTTCCGGTTGTTAGAAACTATACCGAATTAACATCGATAATTGATAAGTATTTATAGTCAAAACTCTTAAAACTCTTGAATATGAAACTAACTAATCTAATTTCCAGACTATCAATAGTTATAGTTGTTGTTTTAAGTCTTAGCCTTCAGAGCGGATGTATAACAGAGAAAGAACATGATGCATGTGACGATTCAGTAGCTACTGAAAAGGTAGTAAATATTATTGCCATTGTACACATAGAAGATACTAATGGAACACCGGTTGATTCAGCTAATATAAATGTTAATATTACTTATTTACCTTGTGGTTCGGATAGTGCCGCCCCTAATTTGTATGATAATTCAATTACAGATATTTCAGGAAACTATACAAGCAATAATGCAAATATTGTCATGAAAAATACAGAAGATAGAATAATGGTAACTGCTATTGCTCCTAATATTGATTTTTATCAACAAAATTTCGACACAAAGTATTATAAATATTCAGAGTTAAGCGGTACAGGTCAAGAAGAAGTTGAGCTTGTGATTTATCAAAATGCGAGATAGGATTATTCATGGCATTTATTCATTTTTCTTTGATAAGATTATAATAATTCAAAACCGATAATATGGGATTCACATTGAGGATTGGAAGTAAAGCTCCAAATTTTGATTTACCGGCAACGAATGGTAAAAATTATTCGTTAAACAGCTTCTTAAATAAATATCTGGTAATATTTTTCACTTGTAACCATTGCCCATATGTAATCGGGTCTGATGAAT
>JANTGP010000285.1 GCA_024762835.1 Bacteroidota bacterium | reverse complement strand
GATGCAGGTCCCGATATAACTTGTAGTATTACAGCACCAACTCAATTCAGTGCCTCTGTTTCCGGTGGTACAGCTCCTTATACTTATGAGTGGACACCTTATGAGTGGCTTTCTGATCCTTTCGTTTTAAACCCTTATGCAAATTGCCCCGATACTACAATTTATACTTTAAAAGTTACCGATGCAAATGGTTGTTTCCTTACAGACAGGGTATCGGCAAATGCATTACCATATAATACTGCAACAGAAATAATCAATTTTAGTTTCCCGGAACAAACAGGTACTGCAACAATTGATGATGTTACACATTCTATAGCTGTTGAAGTCGGATATGGTACAGATGTCACCAATCTTATAGCGACTTATGAACTTTCAGGAGGTGCAACGGCAACCATTGGTGGTACACCCCAGACAAGTGGTGTTACAACTAATGATTTTACAAACCCTGTAACCTACATTATAACGGCAGAGGATATGTACCATACACAAGAGTGGGTTGTGACTGTAAGCGTTGCTCCTTTTGAACTTGATGCAAAATGTTTTTTGCAAGGCCCGTTTTTTAGTACAGAGATGTTCCCCTGGCTTAACTACTTCGGAGCATTGCCATTATCTCAACCCTATAATGTTGCCCCTTGGAATTACAACGGAAGCGAAGCTGTTACGGAAATTCCAAATACCGACATAATTGATTGGGTATTGCTTGAAATAAGGGAAACAAACGGAGATGTGACGACTGCAACAGAAAGTAAAATAATTGCTCAATCAGCCGCTTTTGTTCTAAGAAACGGACAAATTACCGGACTTGACGGCACAACAAAACCACGATTCGATATTCCCACATCTCAAAATTTATACCTTGTCATAAGACACAGGAACCATTTGGATATTATTTCTGCTACGCCATTATCTTTCGCAGACGGAACTTTTAGTTATGATTTTACTGATGATGCAGGCAAATCATATGGTGGGCAACTGACACAAACAGAGGTCACTTCGGGTGTATGGTCAATGATAGCAGGTGATGGTGATGCCAACGGGCAAATTGATAATAACGATAAAGATGAAAGTTGGCTGACGGACTTTAACTCAATAGGGTATTTCCCAGGTGATTATGATATGAATATTCAGGTAAATAAATCCGATATTATTATTATGTGGGATGAGAATGGTGGGAAAGCTTCACAAATACCGGAATAGTCCTATGTTGTTAATACAATACACGTTCTTTACATCTTCGCAAATGTAGCTACAATCCCGTACCCTTTTGGGTATGGGGTTGAATGTGAGTTAATGAAAAAACAGGTATTTATTTTCGTTTGTTTATTTTAAATAGATTAATATGAGAAGAACAATTATCTTTGCTATTGGATTGATAATGATGAGGTTAACAATTGCACAGACTCCTGTGCCGGGTGGAACAATTGTCGGAGAAAACTGGACGACCTACGGGTCACCATATCTAATTTGTGGTAATGTTTCTATTGCATCACTCTCAATACAGCCCGGTGTAACGGTTTTATTCAGTGGCAATTATACGTTTGAGGTTAGTGGCGTATTAACTGCAGTTGGAACATTTTCTGATTCAATAGTCTTTTCTCAAGCAGATAGTCTTAACGGCTGGAATGGAATAAAGTTTAATTATAGTGCTCCCGGTTCAGAAATGGCATATTGTATAATTGAGAAATCATATAATCATGGGATTTTTATTGATAGTAGCACTCCAATCATTAGGAATTGCTGTATTGAAAATAATCATTTTACAACAAATGGTACAGCTGCTGGAGGCGGAATATATGGAATAGGAACTATTACCCTAACTGATTGCATAGTAAAAAATAATCTGACGCATGCCTCCGGTACTTATACAATTGGACAATATGGTTATGGTGGTGGAATTTATGTAATCGGTAATTTGAATTTATTTAAATGCAAAATTTTGGGAAATAATTTATGGGCTTCACCGGATTGGGCAACAGGTCATACTTATGGTGGTGGGATAGCAGTTGTCGGTATTTTAAATATGTATAATTGCTGTGTCTCAAATAATATTTCAAATGGAGGTGGATGCCAGGGAGGCATTGATAAAGGGTATGGGTATGGAGGTGGAATATGGGTAAATGACACATTAAATATATATAATTCAATCATATCAAATAATACTGTTGCCGGTTATAATGGGCGGATTGCGGGTGGGGTATTTTGTGCAAATGTTGGGACTTCATCAATTGTTAATGCTACAATAGCTTATAATTCTAATGAAGGTATTTACTCTAATAATGACACGTTGGAAATTATTAATACTATTTCTTATTTTAACGGAACAAGTCAGGTTTCAGGTAATGTAAATGTTACATTTTCCGATATACAGAATGGTTTTATTGGAGAAGGCAATATAAATTATAATCCTGTATTTCAAAGTTCAACGAATTTGATTATTGTTCTTGGTTCTCCTTGTGTAGATGCCGGAGACCCTTATTTTGTTTATAATGATGCTTGCTTTCCACCATCTTTAGGAACAGAAATAAATGATATGGGTGCACATGGTGGCCCGGATGCTTGTGGGTGGGATATTGTTTTATCTTCAAACACAGATATACTGGAATACAGTTTCCCCGAACAAACCAGCTCTGCTGTCATCAATCAAACAAACCATACTGTTGACATAGAAGTCGGATATGGGACCGATGTAGCAAGCCTTGTTGCCTTTTTCACCCTTTCTGACGGGGCAACAGCATCTGTTGATGGAGTTAATCAACAAAGTGGGAATACTATAAATGATTTCACAAGTCCGGTTACTTATGTTGTAACGGCAGAGGATGGAGCAACTATTCAAGACTGGGTAATTACTGTGGATATAGCAATAGGTTTTGGTGAAAATTATTTAAGATATTTTAATATCTATCCAAACCCTTTCGCCCATAAAGCCACCATAAATATCTATAATC
>JANTGP010000284.1 GCA_024762835.1 Bacteroidota bacterium | reverse complement strand
GATGAGTAAAAGGCTTAAATATATTATTTCAATATCATTGGTAGTTATTACTCTCGCACCAATGACTATTAAGCTTTTTGATAGTACATTACATCATCACGACCACTTTATTTGTACAGCAAAAAACACAAAGCATTTTCACGAATATCATGCTAAATGTCCGATACCGGATTTTGTGCTATCACCGTTTACTTTACATAAAATAATTCATATATACCAGAGCTTATTTTTTTATGAGACCGTAGTAAATGGTATTTCAACTAACTATTATAAAAAACCTAAGTATTCATTTTACTTACGAGCACCACCATTAAATATTGCCAATTAATTTCTTTTCGGTGAATATTTGAAAATCACCAATTTTATGCAAAAGCAATTATTCAGGTTAAAGATATTAGTTGCAGTGTAAAATTTATTGTGTAATGTTTAATAGAAGTAAAATGAATTTTAAAAATATAACATTATTGCTTGTTTATGTTTTTGTAAGCATTAATATAATTGCTCAGAATAAAATTTCGGGTAAAATAAAAGACAAAAACACCAAAGACGATTTACCTTTCGTTTCTATATATATATCAGACTTAAAAACAGGAACAGTTACAGATAATGATGGGAACTATCATATTGATGATTTAAAGGCAGGAAGCTACATGCTTAATGTTAGTTATCTTGGCTATAAATCAATAGTTAAGAGCATAAAAGTTACAAAGGACACCGTTATAAACTTTCAGCTAAGTCCGGCAGTAACCGAAATGAACGAGGTAATTATTACCGGTGTAACTCGTTCATCAGAATTAAAAACAAACCCAATTGTTGTTAAGACAATGAATGCTAAAGCATTAAATCACGTTGGTTCTACCAATTTGATTGATGGGTTAAAAAATATTCCAAGTGTAAATCAAATAACTACAGGTGCAGCCATTTCCAAACCTGTAATTAGGGGATTAGGTTACAATAGGGTAATAACTTTGAATAATGGCGTAAAGCAAGAAGGGCAACAATGGGGAGATGAACACGGCATTGAAATAGACCAGTATTCAATTGACAGGGTTGAAATTGTAAAAGGACCGGGAAGTTTAATGTATGGTTCTGATGGAATAGCAGGAGTTTTAAATTTTTTAGCTCCAAAAGCACCTCCAATGGGCGAAACAAAAACACAATTTATTTCCAATTATCAAACTAACAATAATTTAATTGGATACTCTTTATCAAGTGCCGGAAACAAAAAAGGTTTTCAATGGTCAGGTAGATTTAGCAATAAATTTGCAGGAGATTATCAAAATGCCTACGATGGAAAGGTTTTAAATTCAGGATTTAAAGAGTTTGATGGAGATGTGTCGGTGGGAATAAACAAGAATTGGGGATATTCTCATTTAATATTAAGTTCTTTTAATCAAACCATAAATATGGTTGAGGGCGAAAGAGATAGTCTTGGGAACTTTATTTTTGTTAATTCAAATGGTGATGAAGTAACTGCCGGTCCATCAGATTATAAAGGGTATAAAGTTGGTTTCCCTCATCAGGAAATTAATCATTTACGAGCCATTTCAGATAATTATTTCATTTTAAATAAAGGAACAATAAATGCTAATTTAGGTTTCCAAAATAATCAGAGAAAAGAATTTGGAGACCCTACCAACCCCAATGATAAAGACCTTTACTTTTACCTAAATACATTTAGTTATAATGCCAGATATAACTTTGAGAAAATAAAAGGCTGGGAAACCTCAATTGGTATTGGAGGTATGCAACAATCAAATACTAACAAGGGATTAGAATTTTTAATTCCGGATTATAATTTATTTGATGCGGGTATATTTGTGTATACGCAGAAGACCTTCGATAAATTTACTCTTGCCGGTGGTGTTCGATTTGATAACAGAAATATGAATACCAAAGAATTATATTTAGATAGTTTGGAGCAGCCTGTTTCAAAACCTGATGCCAACTCTGAATTGAAATTTAGTTCTTTTACAAAAAATTACCATGGAATTTCCGGTAGTGTTGGTGTATCGTACCCACTTACTAGTATATCGACATTAAAACTCAATCTTTCAAGAGGTTTTAGAGCACCAAATATTGCAGAATTATCTTCAAATGGACGACACGAAGGTACTTTCCGCTATGAAATAGGAGACCCAAATTTAAAACCGGAAATAAGTCATCAGATAGACATTGCCTATTATTTGACTTCTAAACATATTACATTTTCGCTCACTCCTTTTGTTAATTTTATAGGTAACTATATTTATTCAGAAAAACTAAAGGGTGAAAATGGTTTGGATAGTATTCCTGACTCGTCGGAACCTGCTCCCGCTTTCAAATTTACTTCTGGTAATGCAACGCTATTGGGAGGAGAGGTATATCTTGATATTCATCCACATCCTTTAGACTGGTTGCATTTAGAAAATTCTTTTGCTTATGTGCAGGCAACTCAAAGCAACCAACCAGACAGTACCAAGTTTTTGCCTTTTATTCCTGCACCAAAATATCGAGGTGTAATAAAAGCTCAATTTAAAAATGCAGGCAATACTTTTTCCAATTTATTTATTCAGTTTGCTGTTGATCATTTTTTCAAACAAGACAAATTCTTTAGTGCTTATGGTACAGAAACAGGGACACCTGCTTATACCTTAATAAGTGCTGGTTTTGGCACAAACATAAAAGCTTTCAATCGTAAAGATTTCTTTAGTTTGTACATCACAGGTGAGAATTTAGCAGATATTGCATATCAAAATCATTTAAGCAGGTTAAAATATGCTCCTGAAAATCTAGCAACCGGACGAGTTGGGGTTTACAATATGGGAAGAAATATTAGTATGAAATTAATAATGAACTTTTAAACATATAAAAGGGTGGTGGCATAATTTGGCCCAACACAATTAAAGCATATTAAACCAAAGAATTAAAGATTTCAAATGAGCATCATAGAAAAGATTGGGCTATGGATTTTTCCTCCAAAAA
>JANTGP010000283.1 GCA_024762835.1 Bacteroidota bacterium | reverse complement strand
AACAGATTTTATCATTTGCAAAAGTCAGAGTGCCGATTTCTATTGTTTATCCTCATACATTTAGCATAGTATTTTTGTTTCCTTTGATATATGTTATGGGTTTTATATTTCTTGTTTTATTGTCAGCTATTATTAGTCCTTTATTATTAATTCCTATAATTATTCATTATATTGCTATTTTTATAGATTCATTATTAAAGAATAAGAGTTTTGTAGTTGCAGCACTATCAGTTTACTCAAGTTTAATTCAATTCTTTGCTTACGGTTTGGGTTTTTTATCATCATTATTTAAGATGATTATTGTAGGGAAAGAGAAATATTTAGAAAAAATTAATTATTCAAAATTATTATAGTATGAACGATATGGATGTGATAATTCTTTGCGGAGGAAAAGGCTCAAGGCTTAGCGAAGAAACTATTATCAAACCAAAGCCAATGGTTGAAATAGGAAGTATGCCTATTTTATGGCACATTATGAAAATATACAGCCATTACGGCTACAAAAGGTTTATTCTTGCTCTTGGTTATAAAGCTGATTACATAAAACAGTATTTTTATAATATGAGAATCACCTCAAGTGATTTTTCATTAAGTTTAGACCCTGAAAAAGCACCTGTGTTTTTTAACCGGCCAATTGACAAAGAGTGGGAAATTACTTTCGTTGATACCGGCCTGGAAACACTTAAAGGTGGCAGAATAAAACGGCTTGAAAAGTATATCAAGTCAGACCGCTTTCATCTTACATACGGAGATGGTGTAAGTGATATTGATATTTCAAAATTAGTTGATTTTCATAATTCTCATAATGTCATGGGTACAGTTACTGCCGTTCACCCACCATCACGCTTTGGCGAAATGATTATTGAAGACACAGAGGTAACTGAATTTGATGAGAAACCTCAAATGAACTCCGGCTACATAAACGGTGGGTTTTTTATATTTGATAAAAAAATGCTTAGCTACCTTAACGAAGGCGAAGATTGTGATTTTGAATTTGGCCCTTTGCAGGAAATAGTAAAGAACAATCAATTGAGGGCATTTAAGCATAATGGTTTTTGGCAGCCAATGGATAATATTCGAGAGCGCAATTATCTTGATAATTTAGTAAACACACAAAAAGCACCCTGGATAAAATGGAAAAAATAATAACATTCAGTAATACCTTCTTTGGACGTAAAGTTCTTATTACCGGGAATACCGGATTTAAAGGTAGTTGGTTATCATTATGGCTGCTTAAGGCAGGAGCAAAAGTTGTTGGCATTTCTGATGAGATACCAACAAAGCCGTCATTGTTTGAAGTTGCAGGTATTGAAAAAAGAATTACTCATTATTTTGAAGATGTTCGCAACAGCGATCAAATAAAAGAAATTATATTAAAAGAGCAACCCGATTTTATTTTTCATCTTGCAGCTCAGGCAATTGTATCTTTATCATATAAAGACCCATTGCATACCTTCTCAACAAATGTGATGGGTACGGCAAGCGTTTTTAATGCTTTACGTCATCTTGAAAAGAAATGTATTGCTGTGTTTATCACAAGCGATAAAGCTTATGAAAATGTTGAATGGCCATGGGGGTATAAAGAAACTGACCATTTGGGCGGAAAAGATATTTATAGTGCATCTAAAGCGGCTGCCGAAAATGTTATTCACTCTTTCTATTATTCGTTTACCCGCCACATGGATAATATCAGAGTTGCATCGGCAAGAGCCGGTAATGTTATTGGTGGCGGCGACTGGGCAGCAGACAGGATTGTGCCGGATTGCATGAGGGCTTGGAGTAAAAACGAGGCTGTCAGTATTAGAAGTCCTAAAGCTACACGTCCATGGCAACATGTGCTTGAACCTCTGAGTGGTTATTTACGTCTTGCCGAATTTTTATGGCACGATGATAAGCTTAATGGCGAAAGCTTCAATTTTGGTCCGCCATCTGAAATCACTCTTACGGTTGAAGAGATACTTTGGGAACTTAGCAAACACTGGAAATACGAAGATTCTTCAGATGCATATAAAATTACTGATAATAAGGAGTTTCACGAAGCCGGTTTGTTAAAACTTAATTGCGATAAAGCATTGTTTCATTTAAAATGGTCTTCAAATCTTCGTCCTCATGAGCTATTGGCTTTTACCGGACAATGGTATTACGAGTTTTATAAGGGTAATGTTGATATGTATGACTATACGCTACAGCAGATAAATGAATACGAATCAAAAGCAAAAGAAAGAAATTTGAAATGGGTAAAATAGATGGTATTATTGTTACTGATTTAAAGCGAATAACACATCCAAAAGGCGATATCTTACATGGAATGAAGCAAAGCGACGAGGGATATGCTGGTTTTGGTGAAGCTTATTTCTCAAATGTTTTGTATAATGATATTAAGGCTTGGAAACGTCATAACCTCATGACACTTAATTTGATTGTCCCGGTGGGTAGCGTAAAATTTGTTTTTATTGATAAACGTAAAAATAGTAGTAGCAATGGTGAAAGTTTTGAGATAATTATTTCAAAAGATAACTATAAAAGATTAAGTATTCCTCCCGGAATTTGGTTCGGATTTAAAGGCATGGATAAAGGTTTAAATCTAATCTTAAATATTGCAGATATTGAGCATCATCCCGATGAGGTTGACAGAAAAGAAATTGAAGAAATTGAATATAATTGGTAATTTATGAAAATCTTTATTACTGGCATAAATGGGTATCTGGGCTCTCATATTACCAACCATCTTTTAAAACAAGGTCATGAGATTACCGGATTGACAATCGATAATTTCTCCGGTAATAAAATATGGCATAATCAAAATATTGAAATAATAATTGGCGATATTCGCGACAAGAAATTATTAAGCAAATTATCTGAGAAACAATTTGATGCGGTGATTCATATGGTTAGCCTTGACCATTTCGCTTCTGAAGGAGATATTGAGTTTGTTAATTCTGTTAATGTTTTACCTTCATGGAA
>JANTGP010000282.1 GCA_024762835.1 Bacteroidota bacterium | reverse complement strand
ATTTGTACCGACAGCAAATAATAACTAACTCATTGAATAATTATTTCCGTTCATCTTCTAATTTAGCTATTAAACCTGTGAGTTTAACATGGGTGGTTCTGCTAATTGGAGTAAGAGGAAGGCGAAGATTATTTTTAATAATTCCCATAATATTTAATGCGGCTTTAATACCTGCAGGATTTCCTTCTTCAAATAAAGTTTTTGTAATTTCTAATAAGTCGTAATGTATTTTTCTTGCTGTAAAATAATTTCCACGTAAAGCATGATGCATCATTTTTGAGATTAATCCGGGAAAAGCATTTGCCGAAACAGATATTACTCCGCACACACCAACCGAAATTAATGGTAGTGTTATTCCATCATCGCCTGAAATAACTGCAAAATCCTTAGGTTTGTTTTTACAGATATGACTAATCTGGTCAAAATTGCCCGAAGCTTCCTTTATAGCAACAATATTCTTAAACTCACGAGCAAGACTTAAGGTTGTTTCGGCACAGATATTAGAGCCTGTGCGTCCCGGAACATTATATAAAATAATATCTACAGGACAAACCCCTGCAAGCTTTTTATAATGTTCGTAAATTCCCTTTTGGTTTGGTTTGTTATAATATGGGGATACAGAAAGGACTCCTGAAATTCCAGTAAAATCATAGGTTTTAATTGTATTTACAAGTTCATCTGTATTATTGCCGCCAATACCAACAACTATTGGAACTCTATTATTCACAACTTTTACAAAGAACCTGACCAATTCATCTTTTTCCTCTTTGCTTTGTGTGGCTCCTTCGGCAGTTGTTCCTAAAACAACAAGAAAATTAACTCCACCGCTTATTAAATGCTCAATTAGTTTTTCTAAACTATCGAAATCAATATCGCCATTATTATTAAATGGTGTAACAACAGCTACACCTGTTCCCGAGAATTTGTGAGTATCCATAGTTTAAAATTTAGTATTAATGAGTTATTTCCAAATTTACGTCCAAAATTATTAATATCCAATGAAATCTATATGATTCTAGGTTTTTAAGTTTTGTAAGTAAAATTTAAGTTCCTTTATGTAATTACCCATACTTACATCTTCACCCATATTAATCATTAAATCGAAATATAATAAGGCATCGGAATATAAGCCGATTTTAAGTTTTGCTCTCGACAATGCAGTTATATAATTAAGAAAGAAATATTTTTCGATAGACATATCAAATAATAAATCAAACTCTTTTTGCAATAAAAAATTTATCACCTGACCCTTAGGCTTTCCTGTTAAATCAGTATCTTTTCTTGAAAAATGAAATGAATGATCTGTTGTTTTAGAATCAACCTTTTCCTTTATATTGTAAAAGAATAATTGTGTAATCTCAATATTGTTTTCGCGGAGGAAAGTAATAAACTTAAAAATATGTTCATTGTCCTCAGCTGCAAGACCATCAATAAGAATCAAAGCCGTTTTTGCTGTTTTAAAATTAACAGTTGCCTTTTTTCGTTTAAGCTTAGCAACTTTTCGTTTTACGGAAAAGCTATTAAAACGACTAAATATTTTTTTACTCTCTTTCAATATTAAACTCTTTTGTTTACAAAACAGAAATCCCTAAATAGAAATGGAAATCCGGAAATAATTCCGAATCTCCATTTTATATTATAATTATACCATTGCCAAAGCATGATCAAGATCGGCAATAATATCATTAACATCCTCAATACCAACTGAGAATCTAACAAGTCCATCAGTTATACCGGCAGCCAGCTTATCTTCTTTAGATACAGCTGCGTGGGTCATTGATGAAGGGTGCTGAATAAGAGTCTCAACTCCTCCAAGCGATACGGCTAATGTTGCCAGATGAACATTGTCCATTATTATTTCGCCTGCCCGATGTCCACCTTTTACACCAAAGCTAATCATACTTCCAAATCCCGTCATTTGTTCTTTTGCAAGTTCATGTTGCTCAAACGACTCAAGACCCGGATATTTAATCCATTCAATTTTTGGATGATTTTCTAAATAGCGAGCTACTTTCATCGCACTTTCCTGTGCTCTATCAATTCTCAATGACAAAGTTTTTACGCCACGAATAACAAGATATGCTTGATGAGGATCCATATTACCACCCATATAAGTCATTGTTTTACGGATCTTATTATACACATCCTCGTCTTTTGCAATAAGAGCACCTCCAACTATATCTGCATGACCATTGATAAATTTAGTAAGCGAATGTAATGCAACATCAGCACCTAAATCAAGAGGTTTCTGCAGATAAGGACTTGAAAAAGTATTATCAACAACAACAATTATCCCATGCTTATGTGCAATTTCCGAAGCTCTCCTAATATCTGTAAGCTGTATTGTAGGATTTGCAGGTGTTTCGAGATATAAAAGCTTTGTATTCGGTTTAATAGCATTTTCGATATTTTCGAGAACAGAGGTATCGGTAAAAGTTGCCTCTACGCCAAATTTCTGAAAATGACTTTCGATAACTGCCCGACTAGGTCCATAAACAGCACCTGTACTAATCATGTGAGCACCTTTCTCAAGAAAAGTCATATATGCTGTTGTAACAGCAGCCATTCCCGAAGCTAAGGCTACACCACGATAACCATTTTCAAGTTCTGCAAGTTTATTCTCCAAAGCATTTATTGTAGGATTGCCAATACGTGTATAAATATATCCTTTATCCTTTCCCGAAAAGCAATCGGCACCATGCTGTGCACTCTTAAAACTAAATGTTGATGTTTGATAAATCGGTGTCACTGCACTCCCATATTCATCATGGAAATCACCGGCGTGAATTAGTTTGGAATCAAATCCAAGATTCTTTGTATCCATTGTTTTTATTTTTATAATATTGGTTATGAAATTTTGCTCAAAATTAGTTATTTATATAGAAATTAGAACATGTTTATTTAGATTTTTTTTTTATATTTGAAGTGTCGGTATTTAATTCTTATCAATAGCAGAAGACAGCGAGATTAGCGTTTATTATGTGGTAAAAACTCGTATGAAACAGATGTCTATTCCCAAAACGAG
>JANTGP010000281.1 GCA_024762835.1 Bacteroidota bacterium | reverse complement strand
AAGCAAAGGATTAAATACAAACATCAGGCTGACACTTGACGAACTTAACCTGTATATTGACTACACTTATCTTGATGCGAAAAAAACTTATGATAACGACCGGCAGCTTGAGATAACCCCTAAAAACAGACTGACAACAACCCTTGCCTACGAAGATGAGGAAAAGGGCTGGAAAGCCGGGCTGGAGGCCTTTTATTTCGGAGATCAGTATCGTGAAGATGGCTCCAAAACACCAGATTATTGGCTGCTTGGCGCTTCGGTCCAAAAAACATTCGGATATTTTACCATCGCTTTGAATGTGGAAAATATTCTGGATGTCAGGCAAACCAGGTACGAAAATATTGTATCCGGAAATATGAACAATCCCGTATTTAATGAGCTTTACGCACCCTTAGATGGATTTGTGGGGAATATTGTTTTGAAATTTGATCTGTAAACTTCCATATTATGGATTTCAATTTAGCGAAATAGAAGGTTGTATTGTTGATAATGAATCAGGCTTCGACTACGCTCAGCCTGACAAGTACGCCAAGGCTTCGACTATGCTCAGCCTGACGACCCCGACAACTCTACTAAACCCGGACTCCCTAACACCGGAAACAGGAGTGTATGTGGATTATATTGTCATTGACAGCCTTTACACCCACCTCCTTAATGCGTGACGGCATATTATTAAGAATAATTATAAATTAACCCTTAACCAATAAAAAGGCTTCTGATATATTGATTTATCTAAGAAATATTACTATATTGCGCGCAATCTTTAATTAAGACTTTAGTATAAAAACCCCTGAAATAATGAAAATATATAAACACACCCAAAGGTGTACATATCATGACAATATTAGCATGATATATACACTTTTTTGGAGGGGACTAGTACATATAAGAAGTTGGTAGCCATTTAAAAAATAAGCTAAATGAATAGAAGGACATTACTTATAACCACTGTGCTATTATTGTTATTTACGAAACCAATATTGGCTGATTGTATTGCATGCTGGGAGTTAAAATACATTAGAATAACACTTAACAATGAAAAAGTAATAGAAGGTTATTTTAGGTGGAATGAGGTTTGGCCGAAAGTATTCAATAAAGAAAACAAAGAACTCAACACTTTTTACCAAGAAGTAGTGGTTTACAAGAATTATATTGGCCAAAAAAATCTGATTCTATATAATCAAATCTACCAAATTGAAAGTCCTTTGACTTTTTTTGCACTCTACACTACAACCGATCTTGTAGACACTGTTAACATTGAGAACATAAAAAGCATTGAGATTATTAATTTAAATGAAAAATCAATTGTAGCTGCAGGCGACATTACTGATCTTGAAATAAATTCTAAAAAGTTATTGAAAAAAACACCTATCTCATTTTATCATGACGAAGGAATTTGTGGGGAGACATTTTTCCTTAGTTATAATGATAGAATAAATGAGGATAGTCTTAAGCAAATCTCTAAGACAAGAGATTGTTGGCTTAAAAGAAAATACTATGAAGAACAAAATGTAATATTAATTACAAATAGTTGGGATTAATAAAAACGGCTACCAACAGCAAATCATACCCCATAGCCGGTTTAGCAGTAATTAAGAAAAATGAGGAGTAAAATAAACATACGAGCAATCAACAAAAACCCAGCGAACAAACGGCTACGTGCCATATTTGCAACACGTTGTATGCCATTAAATTAAAAATAGTACTAATTTAAAAATGAGAAATATGAAAAGAATGATTTTAACAATGCTAACAGTGCTTATGATAAGCAGTTTTACTTTTTCACAAGTAGAAGAACTTTTTTCATCATGTTTAAAATGTGATATTGAAGGAGTTAAAAAAGCAATTGAAGATGGAGCGGATATAAATGCACTTCATCCCACAACTCAACAAAATGCGGTTGCATATTCATATATGTGTCCAGAAATAACCAAATATTTGCTTGAAAACAAATGTGATCCAAATGGTGGAAGCTATCCTGCTCTAATTGGAGCATCATCTGCAGTTTCATTAGATGTTATTAAATTGCTACTTCAAAATGGAGCAGATCCGAACAAAACTGCATTGAATATGTATCCTTTGATACAAATCGTGAAAATGTCAAACTGTGCAGAGTGTGCAGATTTGTTATTAAGCAAGGGTGCCGATAAAAATATAACAGAGAGCATTTATGGCAATGTGATTGGTATTTATGCAGCAAATGGTCTGCCTCAAAATGAACGTAAAGAGGCTATGGGAAAATATGGAGATCTTTTAAAAGGGTATAATTTGAATGTTCCTGATTCATATTACAATCCTTCCTCAACAATAAATGCAACACCTGATGAAATGATAAAAGTGTTAGTTAAGTATGGAATTGATATAAATAAAAGAGGCAAAAATATAACTAATACAGAACTTCCAGGTGAAACACCTCTATTTACAGCTATGAATGTTGGGAAAATAGAAATTATACTTGCATTGCTTAATAATGGTGCCGATTACAATGAAACTCATCTTCCGATTGAAAAAGGATTTACAATGTGGGATGTAGAAGGTGAATACTCTCCATTAATGTATGCTTGTGTTAAAGGTTATCCGGACGTAATTAAATGGTTATCGTTAAAAGATGACTTGAAAAATGTTTCTGTTTCTGGATTAACCATGAATGGTAGTAAAAAAAATATACTGAGATTTGAGGGGTTATCGGCAATATATTTGGCTATAATGTCTGGAGATATTGAGATGGTTAAAATGGTTGCAGAAACATCACCTACATGGGATGATTTTATAATCAAACTCATGCCAGGAAAAAAGTTTAAAAGTGATTATGGATCAAAAGAACGAGTATATAATTTTGCTGCCTCAAAGAAAAATGCATTAAAATATACACCATCACTTTTTGCTAACTTCTTAAAGCAAGAGGAAATAGCAGAATATTTAAAATCAAAGGGACTATAGATTATCGGCATACAACAACGGCTCAAATACACCCGATTATTGGCTGCTTGGTGCTTCGGTCCAAAAAACATTCGGATATTTTACCATCGCTTTGAATGTGGAGAATATTCTGGATGTCAGGCAAACAAGGTACGAAA
>JANTGP010000280.1 GCA_024762835.1 Bacteroidota bacterium | reverse complement strand
TAAAAATATTTTTGATAATTGTAATCGTTTCATATCTTCTTTTTTGTTTAAATATTAATAAATCGCACTGATAATTATACCGAAATTAAACGAACTTTAATATACGTTCTCCAATTGATTTTTTAAATATTTAATTGTATTTACAGATTGAAAATATTTTAATCTGGTTAAAACCTTTCCAAAAGAAAGAATAACCGGTATTTGTTAAGCTGCTAATTTTATCCCACAATTAGTTAGCCATATTGAGTTTGTTTTCTTTATATCATAATGAAAGCACTTGCTCATCTAATATTCTACATATAAATAATTAGAGAAAGGAATCTACTAATTATCAAATAATATTCTATTTATTTCATAAAAAGCAAAAGGAGTGTGCTTATGAAAAACTTTATAATACTGTTTTTTCTAATAATAGTATCTAGTAGCTTTGCTCAAGAAAAAGTAATTAAGGGTAAAGTTACCAGCTATGAAACCGGCGAAGAATTAATTGGTGTAAATATACTGGTTAAAAACACAGCAATTGGAACCGCGACTGATGAACATGGTTTATTCAGATTGGTTGTAAAAAAACTACCAACAACTTTAGTGTTTTCATCTATTGGTTATCAAAGACAAAACATTAGTATAAAGGATGATAGTTTTCTTAATATTGCATTAAGAGAAGATGTATATTCTTCAGAAGATGTGGTAGTTGTCGGTTCACGTTTTATTCCAAGAACTTCAATTACATCTTCGGTTCCAATTGATAATATTAAGCTGAAAGATCTTTATCTTGCTCCGCAAGTAACACTTGACAAAATGTTGCATTATACAGTTCCTTCTTTTAATTCAACTCAACAAACTATTTCCGATGCTACTGCTCATTTTGATCCGGCGGATTTAAGACAAATGGGACCAGCAAGAACATTGGTATTAATTAACGGAAAAAGAAAAAATCAATCTGCTTTAGTTTATATTAACGATACACCCGGCAAAGGTGATGTTGGCGTTGATATGAAAAGTATTCCGGTTAGCGCAATTAAAAGAATAGAAATTCTGCGAGATGGCGCTTCTGCTCAATACGGTTCTGACGCAATTGCTGGTGTAATGAATATAATTTTGAACGACGAAACCGAAAAAACATCAATAAATACATTTTCCGGTGTAACTCAGGAAGGAGATGGTTTTCAATATGGAATGAATTTAAACTCCGGAGTTGAAATTGGTGAAACCGGCTTCTTAAATTTATCGTTCGGTTATGAAGACCAACAAGAAACAAATAGAGCGGGGGTTCCCGGAGCAGATGGATTATTTGGTCCTATTTTTGGCGACCAATCTTTAATTGAGGGCACCAATCCATGGATTCAAGCTCATCCTGATTTAGGCATGCATGTTGGATTACCAAATATGACTACTGCAAATGTTTATTACAATTCCGAAATAGGTTTAGATGAAGACAGTAAGCTATATTCGTTCGGTGGTTTGGTTTATCGAACCGGATTAAGTTACGCCCTTTACCGTGCGCCTTATTGGATACCAGATAATTATTTTTTACATCATGATCCGGGCACAACTTACGATGGTTTTCAACCTACATTTGAAACTGACATATTTGATGCTCAATGGACTACCGGTTTCAAATCAAATAAATTCGGATGGGATTATGATATAAGTTATACATTTGGTAGTAATGCTGTCGATTATAATATCGGCAATACTCTTAATTTAGACATGGGAGCTTCAAGTCCTACTGATTTTTTTGCCGGCGGTTATAAATTTGCAAATAATATTATAAACTTTGATGCTTCAAAATTATTATTCGATAAACTATTTTTTAGTGTTGGTGCTGAATTTAGAAGAGAAAATTTCATTGCCGTTCAAGGCGAAGAAGCTTCATATATTGGAGGCGGAGCACAATCTTTTCCAGGACTCCAACCTCAAAATGCTGTTGATGCAAAAAGAACAAATGTTGGAGCTTATATAGATTTAAGTTCCGATATTACTAATAACTTGTTTTTTGGTGCTGCTGCAAGATATGAAAAGTACAGTGATTTTGGTACTAACCTTACATACAAAGCAAGTGCTCGTTTTAAAACAAATGACGGAAGATATAGTATTAGGGGATCAATTTCTTCAGGGTTTAGAGCTCCTTCATTACATCAAATTTATTTAAGCAACATCCAGACTTTAGTATCCGGTGGTACAATTAGTAACCAAGGAACTTTTAATAATAATAGTCCGGTATTAAGAAAATTGGGTGTTAATAAATTAAAAGAAGAAAATTCAACCAATATAAGTATTGGTACCGCAGGAAGACCTACTGATAATTTATTCTTCAGTATAGATTTTTATCAAATTAACTTAGATGATAGAATTGTATATTCAAGTTCAATTGCTTCATCCGATACAAATACTACAGTTGGAAGAATATTAGCTGATAATAATATTACAAGTCTAAAGTTCTTTATTAATGCTGTTAATACAAAAACTCAGGGTGTTGATATTGTTGCCAATTATGATCTGGATAAATTAAGACTCCATGCTGCTGCAACATTTTCCAAACACAGTATTGAGGGAAAAATAAATACCCCAAGTGTTTTGGCTGCAGATGGAATTGATATTTTCGATAGGAAAGAACAATCAAGAATAATTTCTGCCCGACCAAGAACTAAAATAGTTTTGGGTGGTACTTATGATTTTGACCCTGTTTCAGTTGGATTGTTAGGAACATATTTTGGCGAAGTAACTTGGCAGCACGCAAGCGATCCAGCAAAAGATCAAACTTTCTCTGCAAAAATTATTTTTGATCTTAATGCAAGTATTAAGTTAAGTAAAGAAATAAGTCTTCATTTAATGGTTAATAACTTGTTAGATACTTATCCAGACGTAATTGATACAAAGGGTGATTTTGTAACCGATTTAGGTGGTAGATTTAAATATCCTTGGGAAGTTAATCAATTTGGATTTAACGGAAGAGTATTCTTAGCAAGTTTGAATTTTAACTTTTAACAGTATTTTTTTTACTTTATTATTGACGTCACGGATTAGTATCCGTGACGTTTTTTTATCTATCTAATTCTATTTACTTCTTATACCAAAT
>JANTGP010000279.1 GCA_024762835.1 Bacteroidota bacterium | reverse complement strand
TGAGTTTCGATAAAGCTCCTGAATTATTACAACTTGGAGAGGAAGAAGGTTTTAAGTATTTTAATGATTTTTTAGCAATTGCAAAAAGACAAAATCATTCTAATACTTCTCCAAATAAAGTACTCTCAAATCCTAATTCTTATAATATTTCTGAGTTAGAAGTAAATGGCTCTACAAACTATTCTGATGAATACTTTTCAAATAGATTACAAATAAATAGGATGCCAGAAACACTAACAATAAAAGACATTAAAACTGGTGTTAATACAATAAATGGGACAAGAAACTTTGACCATATAGGTTATGAATTATTTAAGAAAGATGACGGGACCTATAAGATGTCTCTTAGTATAACAGAAAAACCAAGTAACGATTTATTGAAAATTGGACTACATTACGATAACCTTTATGGTGCAGGCATGATGCTAAAATATACATCTAGAAATAAGATAATGAAGAGTTCTATACTTATGGCTGATGCAATTGTTTCTGACAAACCACGATTTGACCTTTTGTTCTTTAAAGATAATGCTAAATGGCCTGGCTTCTTATTTCAATCTACTTATAATCAATTTGGAAGTCGTATACCTACTGAGGCATTCCCTGACTACATAAAGAATATTGTAAGTGGATTATATATGGATATTAGGTATAGAGATTGGACATCTAAAATAATGGCTCAAAAAACAATTAACGAAGATTTTTATATAGGCATTGGTCTTGAGGCAAAGCACCTTTATTTCTATTCTAGTTCCTTAACAGTTATAGATTCTACTGGCACCGACGTGCAAAGGGAATTTGTATTTGATGAAAGTTGGAATCTAGATCCAGTGCTTGAAATTTATGCTGATACAAGAGACAATGCTAACTATCCTACAAATGGAATTATGTTTAAAGGAGAGTTTAGGTTTGTTATGCCTCAATCTCAAAATGGTGATTTCATCCAAGAAAATGCATTTTCGAATTCAACATTTATGTACCTTAGATTTGATTACTCTTTGCCCATTAACACAAAGTTAACTTGGACAAACAAATTAAATTCGAGCACCCGGTTTGGAGAACATAACTCATCTGGATTTTCGTATTTCTTTGGTGGATATAATAAGAACCTGAGCAACAATATTTACAGTTTCTTCGGATACCCTCTATTTGGTATTGTTGACACAAATGATGGAGGTTTTATGAAATATGTTACCTACTTTCAATACAATCTTAAACCTGATATTTATTTATCAGCTATTGCTAATTATCTCGTTGTTTCTCAAGGTGAAGATCAATGGTACAATACTTGGGTTCCTCAATATTCGGGATACGCACTTTCTTTAGGATACGATAGTAAGATTGGTCCTGTTGAACTTACTGCAGATTACAGTCCCGAAACAGGGAGAATAGGTGTAATTTTCAACCTTGGATTCTGGTTCTAATTTATTTTTAAACAACTGATACAAATTAGCTTGGCAACAATAAAAAAACTTTTAAGTCAGACAGCAATTTACGGATTGAGCAGTGTATTAGGGAGAGTACTAAACTTTTTACTTGTACCTGTTTACACAGCAGTATTTAATAAAGAAGAATATGGCGAAGTAACTATTCTTTATTCATATACAGCAATTATAAATGTGTTCTTGAGCTATGGAATGGAAACTTCGTTTTTCAATTTCATAAATAAAAAGGATAATAAAAGAGTTTTTTCAACAGCTTTCATAAGTCTCATCTCCACATCTCTAGCATTTTTGTTATTTGCTATTACTTTCAACAAAGAGATTTCCGAACTACTTTCTTTCGAAAACAATCCAGAGTATATAATATATTTAGTTTGGGTTTTAGCATTTGATGCAATCACAGTTATACCTTTCAGTAGGCTTAGACACCTTAATAAAGCATTTACCTTTGCGGTTATTAAACTTACAAATATTGGAATAGTTATAGGCTTAAACTTAACCTTATTAGTTTTTATACCTCAACTGATTAAACAAGGAGTTAATTTTGGAGGATACACTGAATTTTTATCAACACCTAAACTTAGTGTGATATTCTTTTCAAATCTAATTGCAAGTGCAGCAACTGTACTAATGATCATTCCAACTTTTAAAGGTATTGAATGGAACTTTGATAAAGACCTGTGGAAAAAGATGATTAACTATGGATGGCCTATACTTATTGCCGGCACTGCAGGAATAATCAACGAATCAATGGATAAGGTATTCTTATCAAAAATGCTACCTGCAGATATTGCAAAAGGTGAAGTTGGAATTTATGGAGCTAACTACAAGATTTCCATATTTATGACTTTGTTTATTCAGGCATTCCGAATGGGTGTTGAACCCTTTTTCTTTTCAAAAGCTAAAGATAAAGATGCTAAAGAAACCTATGCCTATGTAATGAATTTCTTTGTGGCAATTATGGCAATAATTTTCCTATTCATTATGGCAAACCTCGATATATTCAAGCTATTCATCAGGAATAAAGAAATGTGGGTTGGATTAGATGTAGTACCTATTTTGCTGTTAGCGAATTTAAGTCTGGGTATATATTTAAGTTTATCAGTGTGGTACAAGATTAACGAAAAAACAAAGTACGGAGCATTATTCTCAATTATTGGTGCAATGATTACCGTTGTTTTAAACATATGGTTAATTCCTACTATGGGTTACTTTGGATCTGCTTGGGCAACTTTAGCAGCATACGCATCAATGATGATAATATCATATTTTATCGGTCAGAAATATTACCCTATACCATACAATGTAAAAAAACTATCTCTATACCTCGGAATGTCAATATTTTTAGGGATAACCCTTCACCGTCTTTTCTATGGAAATTTAATAATAGGAAACTCAGTTTTATTTTTATTTGTATTGATGATAGCTTTTTTTGAATCTTCTTCCTTAAGGTCTATATTTGCTAAAAATAAATAATTTTGCTCACAGCTCACAAGTAAAAGCAGTAAACGAAAACACATGAAAGTTAAAGTAATCAACAAATCTAAACACGCACTTCCTAACTATGAAACTATAGCTTCGGCAGGCATGGATTTAAGAGCAAATATAGAAGAATCTATTACCTTAAAACCTCTTGAAAGAGCCATTGTAAAAAC
>JANTGP010000278.1 GCA_024762835.1 Bacteroidota bacterium | reverse complement strand
TTTAATCAGCCTGATTTTTTTATACGGTTTATAAAGGATACCATGCTTGTCCATTACGTATACCTCTGTTTTTTTGTAACCATGTGCTTTGGCTGCGCCGTTCCATCTTGTAATTCCTTTTTGAATTAATGTTTCACCCGGACATTCTGAGAAATGTAGAATACTAAAATGTCTCGGTGTGTCTTAAAGACACGCCGAGACTACAATCCAACTATTTGAATTGCTTTCATTTTGTATCTTTGAAGTATTGAACACAGTACACCTGCATTTAATACTTTTATTCACAACACATTAAGCTTGATTTTTGAAATAAAAAACTGTGTTATATTTAAAGGGTTTTACTTCTCGTAAAGCCCTTTTTGTTGTTAATGTCATACAATCTAGGCCTGTCTTGTAAACTGAGACTGCTTTACAGTTTCGGCATGTCTTAATGACACACAGAGACTACAATCCACGATATGAATATTTCTTACAAAGTGAAATTTATTTTTAAAACATGCTTAGTTGCTGATGCATTACCGGTTTACTCTCGGGTTGTTTTGAATAAAATATTTCTATCATCCCAAACTGTTTATCTGTAATCTGCATTATAACAATATGTCCCTCAGGTGGTAAAAATGATTTTACACGTTTTATATGCACATTTGAATTTTCTTTACTTGGACAATGCCTCATATAAATTGAATATTGAAACATTGAAAAACCATCTTTTAATAAACGCTTTCTGAAAAGACTTGCCTGTTTACGTTCTCTTTTTGTATTTGTTGGCAAATCGAAAAATACCATTACCCACATAATTCTATATTGATTTAATCTTGACAAACTCATTTTATTTCCTTATTAACTGACAACTAATAGTAATACTAAGGCTTACATCCTATTACTTAAATGAAGGATATAATATTTTGCGTATTCTACCGGCGTAACATTGATATAAACTAGCCGTAGTTCGTTGCATTGCAATCATTAATGGACTTCTTTCGCCATCAATTACAATATCAATTGCCGGAATTTTTAAAAGTTCAGACTTAATTTCTTTAGTGAGTTTAAACTCTTCAAGCCCATCAAATAAGTCAAGGTCGCTAATTGAATAATTTACAGAAGAAACTATTTTATAAACCACTTCGTCAACATAAGGGCGATATGGTTCCATTATATCATCAGCCAAAGCGTATGCATTATATTTATTATGATGATGAATTCCCAAAGTAGGAAGCAAACCGCTTGCAACCAGAGAACGTGCAGTTATTGCTCGTAAAACAGCATATCCATAGTTTAGGAGATTATTTGGATATGCTTCATATCTGTCTCTGATAAAATCAGGTATATAATTTTTAAATATTTCTTTCCAAAAAAAAGCAGCAGCTCTTGCTTCGTAATTATCCGGGTCGCCAGAGCGAACAGAGCTTGCCCAATATTGCATATTATCAAAACTGTTGTTATAAACAGTACTTCTCTTTAATAAAAGATTACGTTGATTATTAATCTTTGCTTTTATGGTTTGTTGCCAGAGTTGTTTTTTTAATGGCAAACTTGTTTCTATCTGATGTTTAAATCTTTCTTGCTGAATTGTATTTCCATCGAGATTAAGCATTAAGCCATGTGGCATATGCTTTTCGTTACATGTAATTAATGCTACATTATTATCTAATAGCCTTGTTACTAGAGTTTGAGAAATTGTTAATTGAAATGCGTCTAATACTATTACACCAATATCTTCAATAGGAATAGTAATTTTGGCCTTCTCTTTATCGGCATAATCAATAACTAATTGTTTATCTTTTGTGTGTAGGTAGGCATTGTTTCCAAAGTAAAGTGTACGTTTAATCATAATCGAATAAGTTTAGTTGAAAGTATGTGTATCAGCTAATTATTCAATTATTGTACCAATCATTAATGCTTAATAGTCATTTATAGTTTCGGCGTGTCTTAATGACACACAGAGTTTTACAATGTCGCTAATTTCTACTATATTTCAAAAAACTGTTCGGCTGTATTTTTGTTTACTAACTTTCCACTTCGTAATCCGGCATAATCCATTGCAGATGAGAATTCCCAGTCAGTTTCTACATCAACTAATCCGGCTTTTACCGGGTTTTGATGAATATAATTAAAACAAATTTGTGGATATTGTTTTTCCGGATGATGAATATTTATTTTAGTTACACCATTTTCATTATAGAATGAAGGTGTAATACCATTCGGGCAGTTTATGCACTCTGCTTTAGTTTCTTCTCTAAAAAGTTTTCCTGTTCTGTTTTGTTGTTTGTTTATGGCTTTAGAATATGCCATTAGCATAATTCCAATTGAGTCATTAAAACTTCGAAGTTTTAGTTCATTTATAGACTCGGCGTGTCTTAAAGACACACCGAGTTTTACATACCTCTCAACATTTACCTCCGTTTCCTTAACCAACACCATAAAATGAAAATGATTTGGCATTAGACACCATGCTAAAATATCGCCATACGGCAAAATATAGGTTCTAATTTTCTTAAGAAAAAACAAATAATTATCTCTGTTAAAGAAAATATTTTGTCGATTATTTCCCCGGTTGTAAATGTGGTATATGTATCCGTCTTCGAATTGTATTGTTTACTTATTTCCAGTAAGGGATTCGCTTAAAGTAAAATCCATACTATTTAACTTAATACTGTGTATCCGTATTTCCAGTAAGGGCTTCGCTTAAAGCGAAACCCTTACTATTTAACTTACTATTCCCCAACTTTAACGATTTGTCCAAGATGATTGATTCTTACTTTTATTATCCCGTCTAATCTCGCTAAGCTTCTGGCAACAAAATAAGTAATGTCTTTTGTTTCCTTTTTATCTTCAATCATTGTCTCAAGATGATGTCTAAACACATATTCTCTTACAGCATTATTTCCGTATACTAGTTTTGAAAATTTTTGTACTCTAAACAAATTAGGACTTATCAAACTTGCATTATCAGGATTTAATAAATCAATTTCATTAGGATTAAAGTTGTCAGAAGGAAAAACAAAGTATTCATTTTGCTTCATTGTAAATAAAAACTCTAAATCTTCTTTATTTTTATCAATAATTGGCAAACCTGTATTAGCTCTTCCAACAGCTTCATAAAAT
>JANTGP010000277.1 GCA_024762835.1 Bacteroidota bacterium | reverse complement strand
AACTTACAGGTAGTTAATTAGACTTATGACTTGCGGTTTAATTAAAGAGATACTTATGTTTTAGGAGTAGCATGGAATCCGTATCCGGAAATATTGGGATTTATTCCAATATTTTTGGTGCGGGGGCCTTGCTTTAATTGAGATGTAAACATTCTATAAATAAAAGATAGATAAATTTATTGATTAATTTTCTATCTCTTTTTCTGTTGATTTCCTAAACCGATTACCCTGTCGGTTTAGGTTTTTTTATTAATTCGGATTCCAAACAAATCAGATGTATAACAAACAGTTGCTTAGACATCTTGTTTTAGGCAGACCAAAATATAAAATAGGAGAACTTATCGCAAAGCCTTATAAATAGCCTCTTGTATGCTTGTTCTTACATTAAGTTCAATAAGTTTTAAGTTGTCAGCATCAGGATTTATCCTGTTCGATAGAAAAATATAAACCAATTGCTTATCAGGGTCAATCCATGCAATTGTTCCGGTAAAACCTGTATGTCCAAAACTATTCTGTGACACCTCAGAACAAGTTGGCCCTGAACACGAACCGTCTATTACCGGTTTGTCAAATCCAATTCCTCTTCTATTTTCATTTTCAATAAATGGTGCAGTTGAAAAATATTTAATTGTTTTTCCTTTTAAATATCTTACATCACCATATTCGCCACCTTGCAAATACATTTGCATTAGTTTTGCCAGATCATTTGCATTTGAAAACAATCCAGCATGTCCGGAAACACCTCCAAGCATTGCTGCTCCGGGGTCGTGAACATATCCTCTTATAATTTGATTCCTAAACTCCTTGTCATCTTCGGTAGGAATAATTTTTAACGTATCGAATCGCAATAATGGAAGATAGCCTAAACTCGTTGCTCCCAGTGGAACATAAAAAGCTTTTTGAACATAATCCTGAATAGGCATATTTACCTGTCTTTCAATAATTTTTTTTAACATATAATAACCCAAATCACTATACTTGTATTTCTTATCCTCTCTCAACTCAGAAGAGTAGATATAATTAAAAATACTATCTCTATACGTATCAAGAATATAAAGATTATTTGCCACTTTAGTTGTATAGCCTTCTTGAGCTTTCGTCTTATAAATACTCGTGTCTAATTCATCATCTATTATAGTATTTCTGAAAAAAGGAATCCAAGCTTTTAATCTTGCCTGATGACATAATATATCTTTAATTATCAGATTTGCCTTATTCGTTGTATCAGTTTCAGGCAAATATACAGAAAGACTTGAGTCGATATTTACTTTACCTGATTCATATAGTTTCATCAAAGAAGGTAATGTTGCAGAAACTTTAGTAAGTGATGCCAAATCATAAATATCTGTTGTTTTTACTTTCTGCTTTTGAGCATATGTCTGATAACCAAAAGCTTTATCATAAACAACAACTCCCTCTCTGGCTACCAGAACTTGACAGCCAGGCGTTGCCTTCATATCTATTGCATTTTCTGCCAATGAATCTATCTTCTCCAACAACTTTGAGTCAAGTCCAACAATTTCAGGAATACTGTACTTTAATCTGATTTTCTTAAAATTAGTAAGTCCGTCACCCAATGAAAATTTACCTGATACATTTACGGGCAAATGACCTAATATCGGAATACCGCCAAAAATTGATTCAGCAGTTATTTTTTGTATTAATTCCCCATCATCGTAAGCAAGTATTATGGACTTAACATTGTCTGAGCCCTCAAACAAGCTTAAGCTATAAGCATTTGAAAATAAAGCTAAAACAACATCAGTTTGTTTACTTAACTTATTAATAAAATCAATACTCCTATCACTTATTCCAAATTTTGCCGACGGCTTTTGCTTAGTATTTGTAATACCAACAATTACCAAATTAAAATCTTTTAATTCATTCTGTAAAATATTAAAATCTGATATTGAAGCATTCTTATCAATCGAATAATTCTTAACAAAGGTGTATCTTGACAAATAACTTTGGAATTCACTATTTTTCCCTTTACCAATATTAACGGATGCAATTTTTAAAGTATCAAGTCTTTTTAGGGGAATAATTTCATCTCTATTTCTAAGCATGGTAATTGAAGATTCAATCAGCTTATTCTTAACCAAACTTACTTCTTGATTATTTAAATCATTAGTTAAATCCCTTAAATCAATATCCTTATATTCACTCAGACCATTCCAATATTTTGCTTTAAGAATCTTTTTACAACTAATATCTATTTGCTTTTGGTTTAAAACTCCATGTTTAAGTGCTTTTTTAATTGCTTTAATTGCTACCTGAACATCTTTCGACATAAGTAATATATCATTACCAGCCTGTAAGGCTTTTACTTCAAGTTTCCCTTTTCGCAAGTTTACATCCCTGGCTCCTTTCATATTTAAGGCATCCGTTATTACCAAACCTTCAAAGTCCATTTGCTCTTTAAGTAAAGTTGTAACAATGGGGTGAGATAATGATGCAGGTGTTCCTGTTGAATCAAAAGCAGGTACAGAAAGATGGGCAGTCATGATTCCGGATAAACCTGAACGAATTAAATACCGGAAAGGAAATAATTCAACATTATACAATCGTTCCCTTTCATGATTAATAATTGGTAAACCCTTATGTGAATCAACATCTGTATCGCCATGTCCCGGAAAATGCTTTCCAATAGCAAGGATATTATTATCCTGTAATCCTTTCATATAAGCATAACCCTTGCGTGCTACATTGATTTTATCAGAACCAAAAGAACGATAATTAATAACGGGATTCTGTGGATTATTGTTAATGTCAATAACTGGAGCAAAATTCATATTAACACCAATTCTATTCAGCATCTTACCAATTACACTCCCCATTTCATAAACCAGTTTGTCATCTTGAACTGCACCTACCATCATTTGATAAGGTAGATCATTTACGCTATCAAGCCGCATCCCCAAGCCCCATTCACAATCTTGTGCAATAAACAAAGGAATTTTAGATTTCTTTTGGTACCTATTAGTTAATAGTGCTTGTTTAACAGGACTTCCTTGAAAGAATATAAGTCCTCCTATATGGTAGTTATTAATAAGTTCTTCTATTTTTTTTTCATGTTTCTCATCAAGATTAGAATATGCAGCAACTAA
>JANTGP010000276.1 GCA_024762835.1 Bacteroidota bacterium | reverse complement strand
TGGATATATCGAATAAAATTAGCCTGAATGACGGCGTTGTTATTGTTGCGGGAGGAACACAAACCAACCCTACAAAATGGGAATATGCTATTACCAAGTTTAATCAAACTACAGGTGCTTTCAATAGTGTAACCACAACAAACTCATCGGGTAATGGTATTGACAAGGTAACCGATTTGGTAACCGACCAAGACGGAAATATTTATGTTACCGGAGGTATTGTAAACACGGGAACAGGATATGATTACCACACTGTAAAATTAGACAGCAATCTTGTTGTTCAATGGGCAGCAACTTACAATGGAAACGACAGCCTCGATGATATGGCACAGGCAGTTAAAATTGATGATGCGGGGCATGTATTTGTAACAGGATATTCTACAACTGCTAACCAAGGAACCGATATTGTAACAATTCGTTACAGCAGCACAGGTGTGCAACAGGGCATGCATACATACAACGACACCGACAATGGCGATGATGGTGGCGAAGAAATGCTTATTGACGATTCGGGAAATGTTTATGTTACAGGCTACGCCTTTAATGGAAGTAACCTCGATTATCATACATTTAAACTACAATCGAACGCTACCCTTATTTGGGAAATTGACTACAACGGACTATACAACAACGACGACAAAGCAATGGATATGTGCCTTGACGACGACGGCGACCTTATTGTTGTTGGGCAATGCGATGATGGCGACAGCTTAAGTTATATAACTATTAAATATATTGAGAGGGATATAATTATGCCACCTGATACCGAAGCAGTATCTTCAATGTCTTATCTTGAAAATAGAGGACAAATCGTTGATACAAGTCAATCTCAAATACCGGGACTAAGATTTTATGCTAATAATGCATCGCCAGCACTTTTCTTTTTTGATAATACTATAAGCTATTTATTGACAGACTCCAATGAAACAACAGGACTATTTGATGCTGTAAGAGTTGATCAGGCATTTATTGAATCATCATCAAAAGCAAAAGTTTATCCACTTAACAAAAAAGATATTCTAACAAATTACTATCTAGCTCATATACCCAAAGGAAGGGAAAGAATTGGAAATTACTCACAATTAGTATTTGCTAATTTATATAATAATATTGACTTATTATATTCAAGTAATAACAAAGGGCCTAAATCATACTATATTATTAAACAAGGTGGATTACCCTCTGATATAAAATTTAGTTTCTATGGTTCAGATAGTATTTATGTAAATAACGATTCCGATTTAGTTGTACAAACCTCTTTAAGCAATATTATTTTGCCACAACCCATTGCCTATCAGATTGATGCAAATGGTAATAAAGTAACTATATCGTGGCAACCACAATACAGTATTAGTGGAAATAGTGTTAATTTCACAATCGGTTCGTATAATTCAGCTTTATCTTTAGTTTTTGAAATAAGACATGCAACAGCAACTCCACCACCAATTGCTCCAGAAGGAAATTTGATGTATTGCACAAGTTGGGGTACAGGAAGAAATGAAATTATCAATGACATTGCAGTAGATGATATAACAAATTTTACTTATTTAGTTGGTTATACAAACTCAGATAATCTACCGGTCTCACCTGGTGCTTATTCATACCAAGCACAATCAGATGCTTATGTTGTTTCACTTATGCCTAACACTGATATTATGTTTGAAACTTACTATGGAGGTACTTCCATGGAAAACCCTACTTCTATTGCCATACACAAGGAAAATAGTCCTTTAGGTGGATCTTATACTTATATTTTTATTTCAGGTTATACGTATAGCCCAGATATACCTCATCTTCAAGTTACTTCTACTAATGGATATGGAACAAATTCATATTTAGATTCTAGTTTAGGTGGTTCAGAAGATATTTTTATTTCAAGATTTCATAGAGATGGAGTTTGTGATTGGTCAACTTATTATGGAGGTAATACTGATAGTTTAAATTTTCGAGAAGAATCTTGGGATATGGTAATTACTTATAATTCTCTTAATAAAATGGAATTATTTATTGTTGGCAATGGTAATATACATACCCCCTTGATTTATACTCAAAATGAATATCATAGTACCGACATTAATAGCTTTGGATTAATTCTTAAATTTGATTTCACATTAAATCCGGTTTGGGTTACGAGATTTCCAGTTTTACAGATATATGGCATTGATGCGTTTAGGTATAGCAATGGTGTATCAACTATTAGCATAACGGGAATAACAAATAATAATAATTTACCCATAGAAAGCAACGATTTAAATTATCCTAATACTGCTATTTGCCAAGGATATGATGCTTTTGTTACAAGCTTCTCCAGTTCAAATCAAATAATCTTAGCAGAATATATTGGAGGTTCTAATTATGATTGCAGTAGATCTATTTCAGTAAATGAAGATAATATTGTAATATCCGGAACTACAAAAAGTATAAATTTTCTATGCAAAAGACAGCAACCATATATATCTAATGATTTCTTTGTAAGTACTCTTACTTCTAACAGTGGTGATGCATTTATTACTAAAATAAGTCGAGACAATAATGGTACTTTACAAACAGGTAAAATTGTTTGGTCAACATATTATGGAGGAGGAGGATATGATGAGAGTTGGTCAATTGATATGGATGATGAAAGTAATATTGTCATTCATGGATTAACTAATAGTGGTGATAATAGTCTTACAATACCTCATCCTTGGCAAAACCCACTTGGGACATATAACCATATAGATAAATTTGGTAATAATGAATGGGATGCATTTGTGTCATATTTTAGTAATGATACTAGATTAATTTGGGCAACATATTTTGGAAGCGATCCTGATGATATTGCACGGACTTGTAAGATTAATAATAATAAATTATTTATTGCAGGTGCACATTTTTGGAATTCTTCCTATTCAAGCTCAAATACAAGGCTTCATTTTTATAGAGATTTGAGTGCAACATATAATTTTGATTTTTTTAAATATGGAGTATTTCCATATCCTTGGAATTGGTCAAATGGTTATTTGGCTCGTTTTAATTTACCCGAAATACCACAAGGGGTAAACATAGAAGAGATTGAAAACAGCAAAATTTTAATTTACCCAAATCCTACAAATAATTATATCAATAT
>JANTGP010000275.1 GCA_024762835.1 Bacteroidota bacterium | reverse complement strand
GAGAAAATCCATAAAGCATCTATTGTAAAATACTACAACTCGTTAAATAAGAATAAAGATATTATTGGTGACTTAAGAGGTTTAATGTTTTCAAATGATAATGAGTTTTATAAACTCTTACCCCCTGATTTTAAAAACAATATTGACAATCTGCAACGCTTGCCCCTATTTGAGATGGTTGAGATGATAATTAGACTATTTGATTTGAATAGTGACAGTTCAAACATCCCGTATCTAAATTCATTTCAGGATTATGTATTTGATTTCATACAAAGTGATTCATCAAATATAAGTAGGTTTGTTACTGAATGGGACGAAAAAATACGCGATAATTCAATTATATCAAATGAACATCAAGATGCAATATCCATACTTACAATACACAAAGCTAAAGGACTAGAATTTAAAATTGTTCTTATTCCTTTGTGCGATTGGGAAATAATTTCAAATGGTAACAACGCAAATATTCTTTGGTGCCAGCCTAATAAGCAACCATTTAATACCCTTAATGCTGTTCCCATAAAATACAGTTCCGGATTAAAAGATTCGCTATTTATTGATGAGTATATTGACGAAACAATGCAAGAATATATTGATACACTAAATTTGCTTTATGTTGCATTTACAAGAGCCAAAGAGGGTTTATTTATTTTCACAAAAATTGCTGCAAATAATAATATTAAAGGAAGTTCATCTTTAATTTACCATGTTTTAGAGAATTCTTCAAATTACAAAGAAACTATAAAGAAT
The DNA here is from genome assembly GCA_024762835.1 of Bacteroidota bacterium. Classification (GTDB taxonomy): domain Bacteria; phylum Bacteroidota; class Bacteroidia; order Bacteroidales; family M50B96; genus JANTGP01. The sequence goes on along the minus strand of JANTGP010000275.1, from coordinate 2,371 downwards.
AATGAAATTTCATTTTTGGATATTAAAGATTATTGGAATAGCGAAGACAAAATTTTTAAAATTGGTAATATACAAAATAATAGCCTTGATAGAACTATAGATAATTTGATTATTGAAACTGAATTTCCATCTATAAATTTCAGCAACAGACTAAACATTAAAACTAAGGCAGGTGATTATTTTCAAACCGGTACAGAAAATAACAATAAGCAAGAGCAACAAAGCAAAGGAAAATTAATGCACGAATTATTTTCATATATCATTTCAACAAAAGATGTTGATTCAGCAGTAAACAGATTCCTATTCGAAGGGAAAATTAATAGTAATGAAGCAAAGATTTTAAAAGAAGAGATTTTAGATAAATTATCTGAACAGCCTTATTCTATATGGTTTAACAACAAATGGGAAGTTCGTACAGAGAACCCCATTTTAATGCCAAGTGGTAAGATAAAGATTCCTGACCGAATGATGAAAAAGGATAATGAGCTTATAATAATCGATTATAAATTTGGCGATAAAGAATGCAGCAGTTTTATAAAACAAGTTAAAACATACAAACAGCTTTTAAGCAAAATGGAATATCAAAACATCAAGGCTTATATTTGGTACTATACTTTAGACAAGATTGTTGAAGTTAATTAATCTTCTTTCCCATCTTCCCAGGAAACAGCAGAAATCCTGCCGTCCTTTTTAGCAGATAGTATAAAAATAAATTATTAATGTGTACATGACAAAGGTAAAATTATTGGCTCAATATAAGGCTTTATAAGCAATTATCTTTAAGGGTAGATTCAGCTAGTAAATCCGAATTAAAAAACACTGCATTCTCCTCTGGCCTTGTTGCTGAGCTTATCGAAGTTGTTACTGAGCTTGATCGAAGTATCAGCGAGACGAATGCTTAGAGATTGTATGCTGCCTAATTTATTATATTATATTCTTTTAGCTCAAAATCAGTTGTCCAATTCTCATCAGGTATGTATCCACCGGACTCTCTTTTTATTAATCCAATTCCTTTTGCATAATATTCTCTTTTATATGCACAACTGTCTATCGGGTATCCTCCTTGTTCATGACATGCTAAATCCAATTCTATTGTTATTAATACATTATCATATGTTGCGGATCCAATTATAATGGAAGTATCTGTTTTTATTGTTTTCCCAATAATCTGATGAATTTGAAATCTACCACCTATTGCAAATGTTGAATCTTCTGTTTCGCTTAGAATGTATTTAAAAGCAGGATCTCTGTAATCACTAATTCTTTCTTTTGAAATTGAGTATCCATTTACATAAGCGAAAGTATCAGTTGGATTAAATACTCCATTTAATATGAGTTTTGGTAATATTAACGTATCATAATCAGGTACCTCATCATATTCTGCGGAATTAAAAATATACTTCTCATACTGGTCTGCAACTTTTAAAGTGTCATTGTTATCATAAATCCAATATGAACCAGGATAAGCTGGGAAATAATCCAATGGTATTATTGTGTCATAAGCAACACTTTCGATTGGCTTTATCTCCTTGTCTTTTTCACACGAAATCAGTCCAATAAGAACTATAATAACTCCGAAAATAATTGTTCTTCTCATATCTGTACGTTTTACTAGCTTACACCCTAACAAGTAAATATAATGACCGGTCAAGTTATATCCACTACATGCATTTGCTTAGTTAAGTTTATAATTCAATATTATCCGGAGGCTTATCGATTTTATCAAGTCTCTTATTGGTAATATGCGTATAAATATCTGTTGTTTTAATAGATCCATGTTCTAAAAGTTGTTGTATATATCGTAAATTAACTGTTAGTGCTCAGCAGCGAAGTTAACAAATAAATGTTAATTAATCAACATTGCCTGCATCTCTGGCCTTGTTGCAGAATTTATCGAAGCATCAGCGATACGAGTGCTTAGTTGTTGATTGATGACTTATATTATCACAAATTCCCTAAAATTTTCCCTGTCAATAACCTTGCTTTCTGCGTTATATGTTTTAATAAATGTTTTTGGTAATTTTACCTTTTTCTTACTATTCCATTTAAATTCATATCCGTAAACTTCCCCACTATTTTCTTCTACAAAATCTACTTCTTGTTGTTGTTTTGTTCTCCAAAAATATATACGAGCTAAACTTTGTTTGTATTCAATTTGTTTTATTCTTTCTGAAATTAAGAAGTTCTCCCACAATGCGCCTTTATCTGTCCTCAATTCAATAGGATTAAAGTTTCCTATTATCATATTACGAATTCCATTGTCGTAAAAATAGATTTTTTTATTCGTTTTTATTTCGTTGCGAAGATTACGGCTAAAACTTCCTAACTTAAATATTATATATCCTTTTTGTAAAATGTCAATATATTTGCT
>JANTGP010000274.1 GCA_024762835.1 Bacteroidota bacterium | reverse complement strand
AATAATAAAAGGTGTTTGAAAATTAGATTAATGTTTTGATAAAATATAAGAAAATGAATAAATATAATGAGCAATTGGATGATATAGATATTATTAAGGATGTGTGTTCAGCAGTTTCCGACACTGAAAATTTAAATCTAAGACAAGCTATATTATCAATACATGAAGCAAAAAAAAAGCCTAAAGTGGTATTTCTAAACCATTTAAGGAATAAACATATTGCTGCAGCCATAGCAGGTTTAACCATTATTGGAGGCAGTCTTTTCACATACTATTATAGTACAACGGTGGCTAACAAGAAAATTTATTCCGAATATTTTAATCCAAATATTGATTTGCAATATGTACGAAGCGATACAAGTCTAAAGCTTAACAGTACAATGGTAACAGGAATTAAATATTTTAAAAACAAAGAATACTCTGCTGCTCTAGAAATATTTAAATCTGACACAGAAAGCATATTAGCTATTCTTTACCAAGGTTTATGTTATATGGAATTAGATTCTTTTAATAAAGCAGAAAAATCATTTAACTTTATTCTTTATGAGAACAATAACCTGTTTATTGATCAGGCAGAATGGAATTTGGGATTATGTTATATAAGGCAAAATAAGATAGACTTAGCTATTAAAATATTCAGTAAAATAGAAAATAGTAATGGATATTATAGCAAAAAAGCAAAAGATATCCTTTCTAATTATAATCACTTAAATAATTGACCACCAAATATTATCATAATTTATTCAATAATAACATCTACCTAAAACATACAATAATGAAAAAATTAAACTTAATACTCACAATATCTTTCTTCCTGATATCAAGTAATATTTTGTTATCAAACATAAATACTTCTTCAGATTCATTAAGTATATCTGCAAGCTCAACAGAACCAAGTTGCAATGGATTAAGCAATGGATCCATTGATATTTCTGTAAGTGGTGGAATTACACCATACAATTATAACTGGTCAAATGGTGAAACTAGTGAAGACCTTTCGGGAATAGCTGCAGGCACATATACTGTTACTATAACTGATTCCGGAAGTACAAGTGGAGGAAGTTTTAACTGGACTTATCAAATTACTGTTAGTAATCATACCTTAATGATTCCTTTGTCAGCAATCACAACAGATAATATTGCGGCTGTTGCAGGCGATATCGTTGGTGTATTTTATGATACCCCCACAGGATTACAATGTGGAGGTTATTCCGTATTAAGTAGTGGTAATAATGCAATTGCCGCATGGGGTACTGATAATAATATGAATAATGGATTTGCTGCCAACGAATCATTTAAATGGAAATTATGGCGTGTATCTGATGGGATGGAAATTGAACTAAACATTATATATGATTTGAGCAGTTTTGCAGATACTACTTTCATTCCGGACGGCATGGCTATGGTTAGTCAAGCAACCGGCACAAGCCTACCTCCACAATTAACAGCTACCACAACAATAATTTTAAATCAACCTGATATTCTTGATTTATCAAATAATGCTAAAATTGATGTTAACTGTAATGGTGCATCCACTGGTGCTGCAATGGTTAATCCGACAGGAGGGACATCTCCTTATTCTTACCTTTGGTCAAATGGCAATACAAATCATATGGCAGCAGGACTTGCAGCCGGTGATTATACGGTTACAGTAAGTGACTTAAATAATTGCTCAGAAAGTATATCAATAAGCATCTTTGAATCACCGGCATTGGTATTATCTATTCAAGGGACAAACCCAACAGGGGTTGATGCACCTAATGGAATGGTTGATTTAACTGTCACAGGAGGTACTCCTGATTATTCATATAGTTGGGATAACGGTTCTACAACCGAAGACCTGTCGGATATACAGGCAGGAACATATTGTGTGACCGTAAGCGACTATTTTGGTTGCACCGAAACAAATTGTGTTACGCTTAACGACCCGCCATGTCCTCCATCTAATGATTTTTATATTTCTGTAGACCCTATAGGATTAGTTGTTCCTGACACCAATCTAACAGGTGGAACTGACTATTACCAAGGAGCTGTAAATAATGGTTGGTTTTATTATACACAAAGTGAATGGAATACAATGTGGTTTTGCAACTTACCCTTCAATCAAAATTCTACAACAGATGTAAGTATAGAATTTGATGTTAGTGAATTTACACCTCTTGAACCTTTACACATTGAGTTTGCCGTTAATTGGTCAACTCCGGCATGGGACACAATAAATCCTTATGCCCCTCCTACACCTGATAGCCTAGGAAGCTTTTCCGAAAGTCAAGTAATACACAGAGAAACATTCTATGCAACTTCTGACACTGCTGATTTAGGACATATTGTATTTTCAATTACTGTTCCTGATTATTGTCCAGGATGGCTGTCTGTTGACGCAAAAGGTTTTAATTTTGCAATAACGAATGGTAATATTCAGCACAACTGCAATAATGAAATTTTAGGACAATGTTGCCATATTGAGAATTGTTTAGTTGAATGTAATTATATTAGTGAAGATTCATGCTTGACTCTAGGTGGTAATTGGGATGAAGAGTTAACTTGTAGTGAAAACTGCTCTCTTGAAGCATTAAATATTGCAAGTATTGATGTCATAAATGTCAATTGCTACAGTGAGGCCACAGGTTCTCTAACAGCAAATGTTTCAGGTGGTATTACACCTTACAACTTTTTATGGTCAAACGGTGAAACTACACAAAACATCAGTAATTTAACTGCAGGCACTTACACTCTTACAATTACTGATGCCAACGCTTGCACTCAAACTCAGTCTGCTACTGTTAATGAACCTGCACAACTAAGTATTTCTATGAATAGTGTCGATGTCAGTTGTTTTGGAGGAAACAACGGTGAAATTAATGTTACAGTTTCAGGGGGTACGCCTTCATATTCATTCTCTTGGTCAAACGGTGAAACTACACAAAACATAAGTAATTTAACTGCCGGCACATACACACTTACAATTACTGATGCCAACGCTTGCACTCAAACTCAGTCTGCTAATGTTAATGAAACTGCCCAACTAAGTATTTCTATGAATAGTGTAGATGCCAGCTGCTTTGGTGGAAACAACGGTGAAATTAATGTTAGCGTTTCAGGGGGTACGCCTTCATATTCATTCTCTTGGTCAAAC
>JANTGP010000273.1 GCA_024762835.1 Bacteroidota bacterium | reverse complement strand
GAACTTACGAATACTCGTAATTGTTCGTTTGCAATATTTTGAGTAAATTTCATATTAAAAGACTACAGTGAATTACCGATTCTTTATCAAAATCAAAATCACTGTTTTCACGACTATTTATTTTTGTAACTTTGAAAACTTTAAAAATCACATAATAAAGAAATGGAATTATCCACACATGATATATTATTTGCTTTTGCTCTAACTGCATTTGCCGGTTTATCTACAGGTATAGGAAGCGTATTAGCATTTTTTACTAAAACTACAAATACTCGTTTTTTATCAGTTTCCTTAGGTTTTTCGGCGGGTGTTATGATCTATGTCTCTATGATAGAAATATTTGTTAAAGCCCGTGATGTGCTTTCGGGAACAGCAGATAATCCAGTTTTAGGTGATAAAATGGGCTATATTGTAACCACATTGGCTTTTTTTGGCGGAATACTTATAATTGCTCTAATCGACAAGCTAATTCCATCATTTGAGAATCCTCATGAAATAAGAAAGGTTGAAGAAATGGAAACGCCACATAAAAACAAGAAACTAATGAGGATGGGGCTTTTTACAGCATTGGCAATTGGTATTCATAATTTTCCAGAAGGTCTTGCAACTTTTACTGCTGCACTTACCGACCCAACATTAGGAGTTGCCATTGCAGTAGCCATTGCAATACATAATATTCCTGAAGGTGTTGCTGTATCTGTCCCGATTTATTATGCAACCAATAACAAGAAAAAAGCATTTTGGTATTCTTTTACATCAGGATTAGCTGAACCTGTTGGAGCAATATTAGGTTATCTTTTACTTATGCCATATTTAACACCTGTTGTATTTGGAGTTCTATTTGCTGCTGTTGCAGGAATTATGGTATTTATATCATTAGATGAGCTTTTGCCTGCTGCCCGCGAGTTTGGAGAGCACCACTTATCAATATACGGTCTTATTGCAGGAATGGCAGTTATGGCAATTAGCCTTTTGCTTTTTGCTTAAAAATCCTCAAAAAGCGGTGGTTTCTTATCGCCAAAGTAGCTTACAAATACAATCTTTTTTCTAGTTACAATGCTATCTTGTCCAAATTCTTGTGAATAATATCTTACCGGAGCTAATCCAAGAACATTTTTTTCAATCTTTCCGGCAGGAGTCATATTCCATTCTTCAATAAAAATTACTCCTTTTATCTCATTCATAAACATCTCTCCTTCAACAACATGTTGTTCATAAGAATCAGTTTCAGTATTTAAAATATCTAATGTGTCATTTAAAGCATCCATTGCCTTTTCAACATCTATCCATGACATTTTTTGCTCAACCGAGCTACTCATTGGGAAATACGCTTCCAGCCTGTTATTTTTAACATCATCAAACAAGTTCTCAATTAGTTTCTTGCGATTAATATTTCCCATCCAATTTGTAAACTCAGGGTCAACCTCAAGCGAAACTTCATAAATAACTGTCTTGTCTAATTTAGCCAAAGTTTCAACTTCCGATTTTTTACTTGCAGGTGACGAACATGCAAAAATGAAAAATAGTGAAATAATAAAAAGAAAATGTGTTCTCTTCATGATAATAATATTTTAGTTATTTTGTAAGCTTAATTCCATAGTATGAAAAAACAAGTTGAGAAATATTTTTTAGGTATAATGTCAGGCACATCTCTTGATGGCTTGGACATGGCACTCTGTAAGTTTACTAAAAAACAAGAACTCTTTGATTATGAAATAATTAAAACCCATACTTTTTCATATTCTGATGAATGGTATAATTTACTGTCAAACTGCCAAAAAACAAACGCTTTAGAATTAATAAAATTGCACAAGCATTATGGACAATTTATTGGTCAGAAAGTTAACAAATTTCTTGAAAATTGCGAAATTTCTCCAAATTTTATTTCATCTCACGGACACACAATCTTCCACCAACCTGAGAAAAGATTGACTTTTCAAATAGGAGATGGTGCATACATCGCAGCAGAAACAGGGATATCAGTAATTTCCGATTTCAGGAATTTAGATGTTGCACTTGGCGGACAAGGTGCACCATTGGTACCCGTTGGTGATAAACTATTATTCTCAGATTATGATTATTGTTTAAATATTGGAGGGTTCGCTAATCTTTCGTTCGATAATAACAAAACAAGAAAAGCTTTTGATATTTGTCCGGCAAATATCATTTTAAATATCTATGCAAATAAGTTTAATCTAAAATATGATAAAGATGGTTTACAAGGTAGACAAGGTAGAGTACTAAATGAACTTCTGAAGGAACTGGATAAAATTGAATATTATCAAAGAACATTGCCAAAATCGCTTGGACGAGAGTGGTTGGAAAGTAACTTTATTACAATACTGACAAATAACAACTATGAAAATATAGATGTACTTCATACGTTGTATCAACACATTAGCAATAAGTTAGCTGATGAAATTAATGAGAAAGGGAAAACGGTTTTAGTTACAGGCGGTGGTGCTTTTAATAAATATCTTATTGAGTTGTTTAGAAATAAGTCAGAATGTGAAATAATAATTCCTGATGATAAGCTTGTCAATTATAAAGAAGCAATAATATTTGCCTTTCTTGGCTTTCTTAATATTAATAATGAAATTAACTGTTTAGCTGAGGTAACAGGAGCATCACATGATAATATTGGCGGATGTGTTTTCCGTATTTAGATTAAACTGAGCCCTATCTTACAAAAAATTGCCCTGTCTTTAGGACAAAGAACAGGGCAAAATTGCTTATGAAAAAAGGAGTAACTATGAAAAAATATAAATTAGTTAATCACATAAAGAGATTAAGAAATTTCCATTAATATACGAATTATTATCTACTCTTGCATCAATACGGCCTTCAATTATATTTGAAACACTATCAATCATAGTAATCTCAACTGCCCCACCTAAAGCAAAGGTCTTTTTCATTCCATTATATAAAGTAATAGCTTGAAAATTATTCCAATCAGCATTTAATATATACAATCCAACTTTATTAGGAACTTTAAATAACACACCTTCTTCGCTAACAGCATATGAACATGGTGTATCCATTTCAATATTATAAATCCCAACACTTAATGTATCCATACTTGAAAGAGAAGGTCGAGCAACTCCCGATACATATTCCCAAAAATTATTGTCAATTTCACCTTGCAATTCTT
>JANTGP010000272.1 GCA_024762835.1 Bacteroidota bacterium | reverse complement strand
GCAGTTTATTTTTATTAGCAATTGAATTACTCCTACCCTTTTTTATGTTTGAAAGTTAATCTATTCTGTAAACTAAATAATAATGTTTGCAGTAAGTAATTAACTTATAGTTAATTAATAAAAATAGAAAACATGAAAAAAATAAAATTAATAATGATATTAGCTTTTATGCTAATAGGAACTGTTGGGTATTCCCAATATGACGTGAAAGTAAAAAAACATGGTTAATACGACATACAATATTACTGCTGTTTATTCTGATGGAAATACTATTAAGAGTTTATATCCTCAACTTACAGTTGCTGGTTCTACAGGGAGCACAATAACAATGCCATATTACTATCCAGGTTATCCTAATTTTGTTTTGTCTCACTGGAAGATATATGCAACAAATTGCACTCCTGTTTTAGACGCACAACATACTTATGGTACTGCTGATACTGACAACATTACTCATTGTCATGAATGTGACGATGGTGCTGTATCAGATTACAGCATTATTAATAATGTCCATTATGATCTAATTGGATGTCGTTAATAATATAATTATGAGCTTGCTATTGCTAAATAGCAAGCTTTTTCTATTTTTGTTATCATAATAAATATAAATGAAATGAAAAATATTTTAACTCTTATTTTTGTAATTATAATAACTTCAATTACAGGTTTTGCCCAATACCAAATTACAAATTACACTACTTTTAATACCGGTAGTTGCTCACTTGGTGCAAATACAATTTTATCTATTGCCGAAAATCCTGTTACAAACGAAATGTACTTTTCTAGTACCGACGGTTTAATGAAATTTGATGGAACAGGGTTTACACCTGTTTTATCTGAATTAGATTATCCTGCTCTTTTGGATAAAGATAATTATGTTAAATTTGATATCGACCCAACAGGAAACATTTGGTTTGGTGCTTGGGACTCTCTTTATTGCTATACAGGTACCACCCTACAGTCATACCCATATTTTATTCCTCTTATGAGTCATGGACATATATTATGTAGCAACAATGGTATGATTTGGTTTACTCGATATAATTATGATGGTATATTTATGTTTGACGGTGTATCAGCTATCCATTTTACTACTGCTGACGGATTATTAAATGACAATATTGAAAGTACTTTTGAAGATAGTAACGGAAATATATGGTTAGGTTTTCATGATGGAGTTTGTAAATTCGATGGTATAAGCTGGACTTCATATTCTGCTCAATCAGGATTAGTTTGGAATAATACTAATAATACATCAACTGTTTCTGCAATTTGCGAAGACGAAGCAGGAACAATTTGGGTTAGTGGATATGAAATTGCTTACTTAACAGGTGATACATGGACTACTCTTAACCCAACAACTTTGCTTAATTCATCTCAGGAAATTACTGCATCAGGACCAATTACTCTCGACAATAATGGTGTACTATGGTTTGTAGGGACTAACGGTCTTTTCTATAAAGATGACAATATTTGGGACAGCTATACTGAGGCTGACGGCTTACCTACTTATTATATTAAAGATTTATATGCCGATTCGCAAAATAGACTATGGGTAGGGTTTGAATCGAAAGGGCTTAGCGTTTTGGAAAATGGAATATGGACAAATTATACGACCTTGGATAATGGATTAGCCGATAATTATGTCTTTGATATCTTTGAAGATACAACAAATACTGTATGGTTTTGTACACGACATGGTTTAAGCAATATACAAAACAATAGCTGGACATCATATTTTACTGACTTCACCTATGGTGTAGCTGGTGAAATACATTATGATTACGACAATTATTTATTTGCACCTATAAGTCCCTATTTCCGAAGATATATAAATAATGTGTGGGAAATAGTTTTGATAAGCTCTATTAATTCAACTGAATTTATATCTAATAGTTCCGACGACTTTTGGTTTGCAGGTAATCTTGGTGTAACCCATGTTTGGGCACCATTTTCGGCAGTTACAAACTTTGTAGACTATTCAATGTCAGATGGGCTTCCAAATATTTCTTGCTATTGCATTGAAAGTGATTCATCGCAAACAATATGGGTTGGCACAAGAAGCGGTATTGCATATTTTGATGGCACAGGATTTCAACAATTAATTGTACCCTCAGATGACTTTGGAAATAGAATTAACGATATACGCATTGACCTCGAAGAAAATATTTGGTTTGCATCGGACTATGGTGTTGCAAAATATGACTATACAAATTGGTCTTTTTATTATGAATCTGATGGGCTAATAAATAATTGGGTTTACGATATAGAAATAGGTGCAGATAGTTCAATATGGTTTGCCACAAAAAGAGGTGTGTCTGCACTTATAGATTCAACAATGATTTCAATTACCGAAGCTGATGGTTTATCTGATTGTATGGTACAAACCTTAGAACAAGACCATGAAGGAAATATTTGGGCAGGTACTTACCACGGAATAAGTAAAATTCACAATGCAGTTAATATACCCCCAAACAACATTCCTGCTGTAAATAATGAATCTTCTACTATCTCCATCTACCCTAACCCTGCTTCTGCCTCAATTTCAGTTACATCGGGCAAAGCAATAAACGAAATAAAAATTTATAACCAAGCTGGGCAAATGGTAAAACGGATTATTAATAAATCAGTAGAGACATCAAACAATATAGATATTTCTGATTTGCCTGTTGGAAGTTATTTTGTGCGTATAAATAGTTCGGCAAATATGTCAATAGTAAAATTTGTAGTGGTAAGGTAGGTTATTCTATTTATCAGCTACATACGCCTGATTTTTATAGTTTGATTCTGTAATGGTTCTGTTGTTGTTTATCCCCGATAAAAGTCTGTTTTTTATAGTTTATTCTGCCGCCCCCTGGCCATCAAGGGGGGCAGGTAGTTTTTCAAAAAAATTGTACAGCATAACTCAAGCAAATATTTGTTCAGGGCTTAACCCTTCCTTGTAAGTAAGGAAGGGATTGGGATGGATAAATAATGTTGTTAATATCCTATCCCCGGCATAAGACAGTGTATGTCATAACTCGGAGTGTCTTTAAGACACACCGAGTCTAATTTATTAACAAACGAACACAATTAGGGCTGAAAGCCCTGCAGATTTTGCAATTATTAATTATTAGTAAATATAATGCTTCCATCCCTTCCTTTACCTTTTTTCCTTGATGAAAAAAGTAA
>JANTGP010000271.1 GCA_024762835.1 Bacteroidota bacterium | reverse complement strand
CAAAATACCGATACATGTTTTAACATTGGTGTAGGAATATATTATGTTACTGTAACTGATGATTATGGATGTACCGGCTATAATTACGATGAATTAAACGAGTATTATTTATTGCAAATGTTTGATAGTGTTAAAGCACCTATTTGCCCTGATACCACAAACGGCGAAATTACTATTTATCCGTATGGAGGTGTTGCACCATATACATATAACTGGCAAGAAAACGGCTCTGCTTTTTCTACACAGCAAAACATTACAAATTTAACAACGGGTAATATTTATGATGTTACAGTAAGCGATAGCGATAATTGCCAAATATCATTTTCGCAAACAATGCCGGGAGATGCATTATTATTAGACTTTGATGTACGTGGGCAAGGATGTAACGGAATACCTGATAGTACTTGGGAAATAAACGGAAGTGTAATTGTTAGCGTACAAGGAGGTACCGGAACTTATTACTATAACTGGAGCAATGGTGCTACATCCGATACACTTATTGGCTTAACAGATAGTACTGTGCTATATGTAAACGTAACCGATAGTGCAGGTTGCTTTGGTTTAGATACCGTTTTAATTGGCTCAAAACAATACATTAACATGAAAACAGGACATGGGTATTATTCTACTTACCTTAATCCATTTAATTCAAATACATATTTTATTGAAGATTATTTTATTCAGCAAGGGCTTGCTTCGCAGATAATACAGATAAAAGAATATGATGGAACAGTTTTTATACCTCAAAGTAATTATAGTGGTTTGGCTTATTATGATAATAAAATTGGGGATGGCTTTTATATACAAATGATATCGGATCAAAATCTATATTTAATTGGTAAATTGGCTTGTCCAGAAGATCATGTGATTATTAAAAATAATTGGGATTACTTAGGTTATATTCGAACAACTGAAAACAATATTGAAACAGAATTAGCACCTGTTGCACAAGATATTATAATGGTAAAAGAAGATAATGGACTAACTTATTGGCCTCAATATGGAATTAATCTAATAGGTGATATTGTTCCCGGCGAGGGCTATCTAATACATAATGACTCAACAATTACATTTAATTTTACAAATAACAATACTATTTTAGGTACAAAATCAGCATCATTAATAAATAACTGGGATTTTCAATATTTTACTGACGAAAGCAATATGTTTACAACTAAATTTATGATGTTAATGCTTACTTACGAGAGTTGGACAGATGTACCTGCTTATGGTTCTGAAATTGGTTTAATTGGCGAATCAGGTCAACTCGTTGGTCGTGCAATATTCGAAGGAGAGCATACAGCTATTGTAGTTTATGGCGATAATCCAGACACTGAAATAATTGAAGGTTTGGATTCTACTGAAACATTTACTGTTTCGGTTCTTGATAATGAGTTTAAAACTATTATGGATTTTAAAATTACCGAATGGGAAAAAGGTAGCGAGGAATACGAAAATGGAAAAATTTGCATAGCAGGAAAAAGCGAGTTTGTTGAAAACGACTCAACTACTATTAGCGAAATACAAATTGATTGTATGCCAAATCCTTCTAATGGACAGTTTTTTATTAAAATAAATAGTCCTTATGATGATAATGCAAAATTAATTCTCTATGCTTTAAACGGTCAAATTGTTTACTCTAAAGAAATAGAAATAAATAAGGGAAGTCAGCAATTACTAATTGACGGAACAAACTTATCGGCAGGAGCATATACATTAAATGTATTATGTAGTAAAACAAGCCTGCAAAAGAAAATTATTATTATTCATTAACTTTAATTAGTTTTGTTTATCATACCTACCTCATAGCTTATGGGGTAGGTTTAATTACTTTTACCATGAGAAAATATATTATATTCTTATTATTTATAAATTGTTTGTTTGTTTTTAAAATTGGTTACTCACAAGGTGAAACTAATTATTGGGTATGGACAAGATATTGTTTAAAATTTCAAGGTGATTCTGTTAGCTTTCTACAGGTAAGTCTTGGTCAATTAGATGGTGGTTCACTTGGCCCTTCTTGTGTAAGTGACAAATATGGAAATTTCTTAATGTATCATAATGGAATATCTATTAGAAATAAAGTTGATGAAGGAATTACCACGTTGGGACCAACCCTTAGCCTTGACACCATGGAAAATGGAAATAATTTATTTGGCAGTCAAGATGCTGGTCAGCAATTAATTATTCCACGTCCGGGTTACGAAAACAGATATTATGTTTTTAATATACCTCATATTATTCAGGTTTTTCCGGGGTTAAGCTATTCAGAAGTTGATATGAGTTTAAACAATGGACAAGGTGCTGTATTAAACCCCAAAAATATAATAATTACTAGTGGTATTACGGCTCGCATTTCTGCTGTAAGCCATGCAAATGGTAAAGATATTTGGGTAATAGTTCATCGTACCGGAAATAACCGTTTTTTATCTTATTTAATAACCAAAGATGGTTTATCTAATTTTCCTGTTGCAAGTGATGTTGGTATAAACCATAATGGAAATGGTACCTTAGCGAAACGTGGCGAAATGAAGTTTTCACAAAACGGTAAACGTCTTGCTGTTGCTATTGAAGGAAATAATACGGTACAGGTATTTGATTTCGATAATTCAACAGGGGTATTATCTAACCCTGTATCGTTTACAAATGTTTTATTACCTGCTTCGGTCGAATTTTCACCCGATGGTACTATTTTATATTATGGTAACGAAAGATTTCCTCACTCATCAGGTATTACTATAGATACCTCTTTTTTATATCAAGCAGATTTAATTTCACAAGATTCTTCTCTAATTATAAATAGTATTTATAAAGTATATAGTGCAACCAGTATAGGAGAGTCTTGGGGTAATGATTTTTGTTTTATGCAATTAGCATATAATGGTAAAATTTATGTAACAAAGGATAATGGATCATACTGTAACTATCCATCTACAATAGATACTATTTATGTGATAAATAACCCTAACAAAACAGGTATATTATGCAATATTGATGAAAGTGGTCCAATTCTACTAAATCATTTAAATACATCTTTCGAGAAACATTTCCCCAACTTTTACAGAAGCTATTTAAATCGCAATATATTATTTGCAAACACTTGCTACGGCGACACAACCCTTATTTGCACACAAACAAACACCAATTTTGATTCTATACGCTGGGAGTTTGAAGATG
>JANTGP010000270.1 GCA_024762835.1 Bacteroidota bacterium | reverse complement strand
TGGATATATCGAATAAAATTAGCCTGAATGACGGCGTTGTTATTGTTGCGGGAGGAACACAAACCAACCCTACAAAATGGGAATATGCTATTACCAAATTTTTGCAAACAACAGGAGCATTCTCAAGTGTAACCACAACAAACTCATCGGGTAATGGAATTGATAAGGTTACCGACCTTGTAACGGACCAAGATGGCAATATTTACGTAACAGGTGGTATCGTAAACGCAGGAACAGGCTACGATTACCACACCGTAAAATTAGACAGTAATCTTGTTGTACAATGGGCAGCAACCTACAACGGAAACGATGATTTAGACGATATGGCAAACGCTATAGAAATTGATGCAGCAGGGCATGTTTTTGTAACTGGTTATTCTACAACAACAAACCAAGGAACTGATATCGTAACTATAAGATACAGCAGCACAGGAACACAACAAGGCATCCACACATACAACGACCACGATAATGGGGATGATTCGGGTGAAGATATGTTAATTGATGATTCGGGAAATGTGTATATAAGCGGTTATGCTTTTAATGGAAGTAATCTCGATTATCACACTTTTAAGTTGCAATCAAATGCTACTCTTATTTGGGAAATAGACTACAACGGGCTTTACAACAACAACGACAAAGCAATGGACATGTGCCTTGACGACGATGGCGACATTATAGTAGTTGGACAATGCGATGATGGAGAAGATGAATTTAGTTTTATAACTATTAAATATATAGAAAAAGACATAACCATGCCACCGGATACAGAAAATGTATCAAGTGCAATTTCATTTATTGAGAATAAAGGGCAATTGCTAAAAACAGATAGTACAGTAGCTTCAACCATAAAATATTATTCGCAAACAAGTAACCCTGCTTTTTATTTTGCCAACGAAAACTACCACATGGTACTTTCGGAATTTGACGAGGCAACCGACACAATACAATATTGCCGTGTAGATGTTTTATTGCACGAAATAAATCCTAAAACAAAAGTATATCCTTTAAACAGACGTAGCGATTACACAAATTATTATCTTGCACATATACCTGAAGGACGAGCTAGAGTAGGTAATTTCGAGCAATTAGTTTATCCCGATATTTACGCAGGAATTGATTTAATGCAAACAAGCAATAATGCAGGTTGGAAATTCTATTACATTATTAAACCCAATGGTAATCCTACAAATATAGAGTTTTCCTTTGCAGGTAACGACAGCATTTATATAAGTAACAACAATTTAATTATTGAAACCGCCCTTGGTAATATTACCTACCCCGAAGCTGATGCCTACCAAATAAGTAGTACCGGAACAAAAATTAATCTAAGTTGGAATCCGCAATACTCAATTTCAGGTAGTACAGTAAATTTCACTTTAGGTAGTTACGACTCATCTAAACCATTGGTTATTGAGGTTAAGCAAGGGCTTTTTATAACAAGTATCACAAATAATGGAAATCTTGAGTGGTGTACAAAATATGGTGGACAAGTTGATGATCATTTTCTAAATAATACGACTAATCATTCTAATAAACTATGGATTATTGGTACATGTGAAGGTGGAAGTTTTCCTGTAACTCAAGGATGTGCATTTGGCTATATCATGGGTAGTGGTCATAATATGGTTCTATTAAATTTTGAACAAACTGGACAACGTAATTGGGCAACTTACTATGGTGGTAGCGATAATGAGGGTCAAATGGAAGACATGGATAGTGAAGCAGGTATTGCTGTAAACAATTCAGATGATTGCTTTATTTCATTTATGTCAGAGAGTGATGATATCCCAACACAAAAGCCATATCTAACATCACCTGCTTTTCTTGATGAAAATTGTTCATTATGGGATCCTGTAATTGCAAAGTTCGATGAGTATGGAGCCTTTATTTGGGGAACATATTTTGGTGGGGCTGGTCCATGTACACCTCATTCTTCCTCTCATGCTCTAACTATTGATAATAACAATAATTTATATGTCACAGGACTTGATATTGGTATCGAGTTAGTAAATCCTATTCTTTCTAATAATAATATAATGACTTTTATTGCGAAGTTTAACTCTGATTGTGAATTGATCTGGTCAACATATTTTGGTGGAACTAGTGAAGATAGGATAAAAAATATTGTAATTGATAGCAACAATGATTTAATAATAACAGGCTGGACAAAATCGACTGATTTCCCAGTATCTCAACCTGCTGCACCCTATACAAACGCATATTATCAAAGCACCTTTGGTGGAGGAAATTCTGATGCATTTATTGCCAAATTTGTTAATGACAGCCCTGTTTGGGTTACATATATTGGAGGGTCTGGTGATGATAAAGCTCATGGGTTATGTATTGATTCTTACGACAACTATTATTTAGCAGGTGTTACAACCTCATCTGATTTTCCAGTATTTAATGGTACAAGTTATAATTGGTACCAAGGAAACTATGCTGGTGATGCACCATTTTATATGTTCCCATTAATTGGCGATGGTTTCTTTGCCAAATTATCAAATTTTGGAGAGCAGCTGCACACAACATATTATGGAGATATTGAGAATGAAGGGTTTTCTGATATTCAAATTGACAATTATGGACAAATCTGTATTATTGGAGCAACAAAATCTTCAAATATACCATTTGCATCACCCAATTTTAGCAATGGATATGTTCAATCTACTTTACAAGGAACAAGCGATGGAATTATACTTTTATTTACTGAAGATTTTCGTTTTGTTTGGTCCACATATTTTGGAGGAATTGGTGGCTTATCAGATGAACCATGGGCTATTTGTTTTACCAATCAAAATAAATTGTATATGGTTGGTAAAACGGCAGCAAATAATAATTTCCCAATAGAATATGATCCACTTGCATACTATCAGCCATATGGTGCAGGCAGTTGTGATGGATATATCGCTAGATTTAGTATCCCTGAAATTATAGTTGCCTCAGAAAATGAAATATTTAATAATTCTTATTTAAATATTTTTCCTAATCCTACTTCAGAAACTCTAATTATTAACTCTCAAAATTCTAATATTTTTTACGATATTTATAATATCTCAGGTAAACATCTACAATCAGGAAAATATGACAAATCAATTAATATTAAAAATTTAAAGCAAGGTGTTTATTTATTAAAAGTAAAAATTAATAATAAAATTGAGATTCATAAATTCATTGTT
>JANTGP010000269.1 GCA_024762835.1 Bacteroidota bacterium | reverse complement strand
GCGAGGGTTTCGCTCAAAGCGAAGCCCTCGCTTTTTAGTATTGCACAAGATTTGAAAAGAACCTTCTTTTATGCAATTGTTTTAATGCAAATTCATAATCGGTCTCATATTCAATATTAGAAATCGCACTGAAAGTGCAGTTGATTTCAATCCAATGGCAACGCATTGGGTCGAAATACAAAATTGAATGACCACCTTGAAAAGGCAGCTTATACCAATTGTATTTCAAACCCGATGCTCGGATGAAATTAAAGCTCACCCGATAATCATCGAGTTTATTTACTAATCGGGATTATTTGCAATTTTTGTTAATGATTCTTTAATCAATGATTTTTCAGCGTCGTTTAAAATAGTAATACAAACAGGGGGATATTTTGCTTTGCCGTTTTTTGTAAGAGCAATTAGAATAATCTCTTCTCTCATATTAAAAATCGAATTTTTAATCTCATATCCTACAAAATTTTTCTTAAAAATCTCAATTGCATGATGGTCGAGCGTTGATGGAACAATATTAAAATATCTTAAGATAATCTTATCCCCATCATCAATATATTGAATGTATGTAAACTTTTTAATCGAATAATATAGGTAAATAATAATTCCCACACCAATTACAGCCAAAGGGATTTCTTTTTGTTTTACATAATCCGTAAGGAAAAGAAATGCCACTAAAGCTACTGTTAAGAAAGCAAATATCAAAAATCTGAACTTGATTTTTGTTGCACGGTCTTTTGTTTGCAATTTCATATTTTAGGCCATTTTTGTTTATGACAAAGTTACAAAATTTACTGATGAAACATTTTTTTTGTAACAAAATGAAAATATCCCACGTCATAGCTTTGAAATTAACTAAAAACAATAAAATTATTAAAAAATGAAAAAGATTGTAATTCTAACTATGGTAGCATTTATGTTTGCTTCCTTTGGTTTAAAAGCTCAAAAACAAGATACCATTAAATTGAAAGTGGCTAACATGAAGATATTAATTGTAGAGGACGGTGAGAATAGTATTGTTACTGTTGATACAGACTCGGTAATGACTGATGATACAGTTGATGTAGTGTATAGTAAAGATATTGATATTGATATTGATGATGATGTAGATGAGCAGGAGTTTGAAGGGCATTGGAGTGGATTTGAATTTGGATTTAATGGTTTAGTAAACGAAAATAATGAGTTTCCGGCCAATGATAATTGGATGTCGGTAAATCAGGCTCGCTCATGGACCTTCGGATTGAATATGTTTCAAAAAGACATACCGTTAATTAAGGAGAATTTCGGCTTAGTGTCTGGTTTAGGTATGAAGTGGGTTAATTACCATTTCAATAACAATATTAATCTCGAGAAAGATGAGGGTCATGTTTTTGGTGTTCCGGAAGAAGTTCGTGAATACACAAAGGACAGATTACAGGGAACATATCTTACAGGAGTATTGGCATTTGAGTTACAATTCCCTGTAGGTAGTGGCGACAATGAGCTTTTTATTATGGCCGGTGGATACGGTGGCTATAGGATGGGCTCAAACTATATGCAAAAGTGGGTTGAAAACGATAACAAAGAAAAGAATAAAACAAAAGATGATTATTATTTAACAGACCTTGAATACGGACTAACAGCAAGAATTGGAGTTAGTGATATAAATCTGTTTGCTAATTACAGTCTTACTCCTTTATTTAAAAGTAATAGGGCAGAGGCTTACAATCCTGTTACAGTGGGTATAATGCTGGTTGGTTTTTAATCTCAAATCATATGAAGAAACAAATTAATTAATTTTCCTAAAGTTAGTAATCCGAAAGGGGGTGACCATCGTAGCAGGTTGCCTCCTTTTTTTTGTTCTATCAATTGGTATCACCCGCTAATCAGGTAAGAAAAAAAATAATCAAAAGCTTTGTTCTGTAAAATAAATAGAACCCGGAATAATCCCCACATAAAATGAATCAATCATTTCGCCCTCGTTTGAATATCTGTATAGAAGACCTTGTTGTATATAGCTTAGTGCATCTCCTGCATAAATAGTTGATGTCTCGGGTTGAATTCCTAAACTATAAAAATTATGATTTCCCGGAGATACAAGAGCTGATGAGGGAAGTTCATTGCTTGAGATTGGCATTGAATACACACCGCCATTTATATAAAATAATTTGTCACCATCTGAGTTTATCTTAAGCTCTCGGGGCGACTCTGATAGATTTGCAAAGATGAATTCTTTCTCAATTGTCAATGATGAAAGATTAAAGCATTGAAGCTTAGCAAACTCCTGACCGCCTTGTATTCCTTCAAATCCTCCATCACATAATACCCATAGCTTATTGTTTTTATCAAGAACCATGCTATTAGGTTGTAAGGCTGTTTTTACTGAATCAATGAGTAAATCTGTGTTTGAATCAATAACTAATAATTTATTCTCAAAAGACCAGCTGAGAACATATAGTTTGTTATTAATCAGAAGCATCTTTTCACTTGTATGCCCAAGAGGAATTGTCCCTGTAATACTAAATTGCTTTGGATTTATTATGCTAATTGAGTTTTGATACAAATTGCTCACATAGGCTTTTTCATCATTTACAAACTGAATATAGCGTGGTGAGTTTAATCCTGTTATCTTACCATAAAACAAATTTGTATTTGTATTCATTACATAAATCTTTCCTGAGTTGTTTAGGACGATATATGCCAGCGAATCACGCACTGTCATTGATTGTGCTACGTCACCAAGTGGTGAGTTATTAGCATTCTCAAAAATATGATTGTGTATTTTATTAGAGTCGATGTCGAGAAAAGACAATGAAGCATTGCTCCATGAAAAATTACCTTCATTTAAAATATATACTCCCTTTGTTCCACTGTTATTTATTACATCAGGTATTTCTTCTTTATGGCACGAAAATAAAGAACTAAGAATTATTAGTATAATGCTTATGCGTTTCATATTTTGACTTTAGAAAGTTACTTTAAAATTAATAGAATAATTACGTCCCGGCATTGCACGAAGTCTTATATTTTGAAAATTCTTATTAAAGATATTATTTACCTGAAAAATAATCTCAGCATTAACTGTATGGTATTCCATACGCCGGCCTAACCTAAGGTTGTTTATCCAGTATGAATCAAGAGCATTATATTCTCTGTCATCGCCATACGAGCTATATCGTTTTCCTGTAAAAGAAGAATTAATATTAAAGGAATACTTTCCTCTAA
>JANTGP010000268.1 GCA_024762835.1 Bacteroidota bacterium | reverse complement strand
ATTCTTCCAATCTCTATTCTATCAATTGTCGACATATCGGAATAGGTTGGGGTAGAATTGAACATCATTTTTGGTAATTCCCATTTGGGAATAAAAAATAAAAACAATACTCATATTTTCTTATGACAACAGAAAAAACCATCGGGCTTTACTATCGGCAATTGAGCCTGACATTGTCGCCAAAGTATTATCAGGCAAAAAATATTATCAAAATATTCACCATATATAAAATTCAAAAACATGAAAAAATTATTAATTCTTTCCGTTATAGGTATACTGTTCACAATTGGTTTCCTATCCACTATTGAAAAAGCATCAGCAACATCAACATCATACATGGGAAAATGCAAATACGATCAGGATATAGTTTGTTGTAAACCTGGAGGAAATTCATGCTATTGTGTGGTTGATTAACCACTAATTACTAATTTAAGGGTCACAAATAAGTGACCCTTATAATCAATTAATAAAAAAATGAAAAATCTATTTACCATTACATTCGCACTTGTTCTATTTTCCTGTAACATTGCATTAAAAGACAACAAGTTATCGGGCACCGCGGAACTTTTATACTCTACCAATCTCGTACCAACAAATAACAAACTGAGATTTAAGATAAATAACAATATAGTTAACCGATCAATCTGCCTAATACCATATACAGCATCAGACTCCACGAACTATCTCTACTATTTAAGTGGCTATACAAATAAAATTTGCATCTTCAATATCGACTCTCAAAAATTAATAAAAACAATTAATCTAGAGCAAAGGGGGCCAAATGGTGTAGGACATGTAAATGGGTTTGAAATAATCAGCAAAGACAGTCTTTTTATAACGTCTAACTTTATGAGGAAGTTATACTTAATAAATTCTGATGGAAAGCTAATCTCCCACATAGACTACTCAAAATACAAACAAGGCTATAATATAGAAGCACCAAATAGCCGAACATTTGAAAATATGCGAATTGGATATAAAGATTCAAAGATATACCTACCATTCTACCCAAATGGTAATGCCTATTACAATGGTACTTCACCCGAAAACGTACACTTTGTTGCAATATTGGACACAATAACTAAAACTGCAAAAACACTAAACATTGGTTTCCCAAAAGATTACTGGGAGAAAGGTGATTATCCTGCAGTTCTTGGATTTTTCATTTATGATGAAACTTTTTATGTCAATTATATATATAACAATAAGATAACATCCTCTATTGATGGAGAAAAATGGAAAGAATATAATATTCCTAGTAAATATGCTAGAATAGGTAAATATATTGACCCACATCAGGGAGCAGGAGTATGTACTAACTTTGCTCGCTTGGTTGTAGATCCCTACAGAAAGTTATTCTATAGATTTGTTTGTCATGAGCAAAGCCCCATAGAAGGAAGAACAATTAGAGATTTAGTCCGCTACCCAAAAAAATTCTCAATCATAATATTAAATAATAAAATGGAAATAATTGGCGAAACTAAGTTTCCATACGACATATATGATATGCACGGGTACTTCATAACCAAAGAAGGATTATACCTTTCTCTAAGTAATCCTTTTAATATAAATTATGATGAAGATTTGCTTGAATTTCAACTTTTTAAAACACTAAAAGATGAAGAGTAAAACCATATTAATAAATCTTATAATTGTAACCCTGTTTGCTTGTAACAATTCAGAAAATAAGAAAGTTGAGTTAAGAAACATAGAAACTTTAACCCAAATAGTTACAAACAACGATTTCTCGCAAAAGGTTATAGTTTTAATAATTCCGTTTGACGGTTGCTCTTCTTGCTTTACAGAGTCAACTAAATTAATCCCTGAAGTACTAAGTTATTCAGGAATAGTAATTATCCCAAACAGACATAAAAAACGAATCTATAATTTCATCAATGAAATTGGTGCAGATAAAAATGATATAGTTATTGACACATTACAACTTTCAATTACAAATAGGATAATTGATGGTAACCCTAAAATATTTCTAATAGATCATAAAAAAGTACTTTATTCAAAAACAGTAGATATTAATAGCATAGAAGAAATAAGATCTACAATATTTAGATAGATAATCACCTTTATGATAAAAGTAAGAATCAAAGATAAATCCATATACGTTTTAACCTTTGCATAACACTTTGACTAAATCAAGCAGCATTTAATTTGGCTCATTTATGCTGACACATCATAATCCCTCAGGGCATCATTGAGTGAAGTTTTCTTGTTTGTAGACTCTTTACGAGTGCCAATAATAAGAGCAACAGGAACCTGGTAATCACCTGCCGGAAATTTCTTTGTGTACGAGCCGGGTATTACAACCGAGCGTGGAGGAACATAACCCCTATACTCCTTAGGTTCACTACCAGTTACATCGATAATCTTGGTTGAGCCTGTTAGCACAACATTTGCGCCAAGCACAGCCTCTTTACCTACGTGGCAACCTTCAACTACAATGCATCGAGAGCCGATAAAAGCATTATCTTCAACAATTACAGGAGCAGCCTGAACAGGTTCCAAAACACCACCTATTCCAACTCCTCCACTAAGGTGAACATTCTTACCAATCTGCGCACAGCTACCCACGGTAGTCCAGGTGTCAACCATTGTGTGAGAGTCGACGTACGCACCAATATTAACATACGATGGCATCATTATCACTCCGCTAGCAAGGTAAGCTCCGTATCGGGCCACAGCATGAGGAACAACGCGTACGCCCAACTCTTTATAATCCTTCTTAAGTGCAATCTTATCATGAAACTCCAAGGGACCAACTTCAATTGTCTCCATCTGCTGAATAGGGAAATAGAGTATTACAGCTTTTTTCACCCACTCGTTTACTTGCCACTTATCACCTACAGGCTCTGCAACCCTGACTAATCCTTTGTCAAGTTTCTCAATCACCTCTCTTACTGCTTCCACAGTCTCCGACTTTCCCAATAGCTCTCTGTTATCCCATGCACTCTCTATCTGATTCCTTAAATCTGTCATATTTATAAATTTTACATTATGTTGCAAAAATAACACGAAATTTGGAGTTTACCAGATCAAATAGAATTATTGGCAATTTTTCTCTCTTATTGTTTAAAGTCAACTCCTTTCTTAACCTGATTAATTCATAAGTTTTCGTTATGAGAAGCCAAAATACAAAGAATAAAGGTGAGCGCAGGTTTTCAACTCGCAGGAATAGCCATAGCTATTTTGAGAAT
>JANTGP010000267.1 GCA_024762835.1 Bacteroidota bacterium | reverse complement strand
AGATAGCCTTAATGTTATTCTTTGCATCTTTGAAGTTTGGCCATATCTGTAGAGCTTTTTTGAAATTTTGAAGAGATTTATTTATTTCATTTTTCATTGCATAGCAGTAGCCTAAGTTATTGTCGCATTTAGCAATATCATGATTTTTCATAATTGATTCTTCGAATATTGTATTGTCATACATACTGAAATCGTATGTTGACTTTTGTAGGAGATTATTAATTATCTCGTAGTTGGCTGATGATTTTTTATACTTACTTTTCTCATGTATAAGCATTCCTTTATATGCATTTAGAATTGTTTGTTTATTCTCAATTGCTTTGTTAAATGCTTCAATTGCCTTATTGAATTGTCGATTATTCATTAATAGCTCTCCGGCTTTTTGGTAAGCTGAGGCAGGGAAAGGGGCAGATTCGGCAGATTTAATATAATACATGACTGCCCGTTTTGGTTTATTTGTTTTTTCAAATATCTCAGCCATGTTATAATAAATGACATTTTTTCGTTTAACATCTTGACTGGCAAGTTTGTCGAATGTTTTTATTGCCTTGTCGTATTGTTTAAGTTTTGAGTAAACAATACCCATATTTGTTGATGCAGCTGTATAGTCGGGTTGACGTTTTAAAGCTTCCGAATAGAGGCTTAAAGCTTCAAGGTAGTTTTTATCTTTCAGAAAAACATCAGCTTCATTTTTTAAATCGTATGCTTCGGACATTTTTCCCGGGTTTGACAGTTTTATTAGCCATGCCGGTTTTGAAGATGAGATAATTCCAAATGAAATAAGAAAAATCCATACAGCAATTAGGAAACCTCCAACAATATTATTTTTGATGTATGATATAAACAACATTATAATCTTTTGCTTTTAATTCATTAAACTTTTTATTTGCTTGTCTTATATCAAGTATTATAACTTGCAAGGCTTTGGCTGTTCTAGGGTTATATACAAATTGAGTTTCATTCTCATTTGCAAATCCTCGTATTTTTTTTCCTTTCTCTGCATTACCAATTATTAAAATATCAGTAGCATATTTATAAATTGTGTTTTTGTCACGAGTATTGAAACTGGTTTTTTTGTCAACTAAACGAAATGTTCCATTATTAAATATCATTATATCGAACAATGGAATTGGAATACCTTTATAAATTACTAAGCCTGACTGATAATGGTTTACATACCTACTGCTGTTTTTAAAGATTGAGTATAATTGAATAATTACTAAGATGCTAATTACTGAGATAACTATTTTACGGCTAATCTTAAATTGAATCAGATAAATAATTAGGAAAACAATTAGGAAAATAATTACACTAACTGTAATTCCTAACTTAAGGTATTCAACATCTGATAGCACCGAACTGAACAAAAGAAATATCTCTGAAAATATTGCAATATTAAACAGCAAGGCAAAAGGCGAAATTAAATAGTCCTTTAACTTAGGAGCATAAATCTTATAATTTCCCTCAAAGATATTTCCTTCTTCAATAACAAAAAATATAAAAAACATTCCTGTTATTGTTCCCCACAGGTCTTTGCCAATATCACAAATGTCAAAAATACGGCTTGACAGAGGCACCTGCACAGCTTCGTCAATGCTTGATATTGTCATTGCAAATAAGAATGTAAATAAGATTGATTTTGAAGCTGAGACTTCTTTTGCTCTCAGCCATCTTAAACTAAAAAACGAAAATATTCCATAAGCTAAGTAATGCCAGTTATGTTGAAGCTCATAAAATTTATGGTCGAAGTAGAAGTCGGTTGAGTTTTGACCAATAAATACAAGTATGAAAACGCCAACAAGGGATAAGATTCTTATCTTATTAAGGTGTTTTCGGTATATAATAAGAATACCTACCACAATGAGGATAAAAACAGCAAGCACATAAGGAATTTCGATATTGCTTATGTGAAAATAAAATTCTGATAACCTGCCTATTGCAGCTTGCATATAATTCTTTAGCAGGACAAAAGGAGTTACTATTAGCAACAGAACATAAGCTAGTAAGTGAATAAAGAAGGTGTTCTTATCTTGTCTTTTATTTCGCATCTTAAATTTATATTGGATTATTTCAGGGCTAATAATTATCCAAATAAAAATAATGATTATTCAAGCTAAGTCTCTCTTAGAGGGTTGAACAAAAATACAAAAATAATTTAAGAATTTATTTTTTATCATAAAGATTGAGTAGTTATTCTATCAATTGTAAAGTCATTGTATTAGTTTTGTGACATAATGACTTTACATCATAACTATATCATGCATAAGCCCTATGGCTATATCTCTCAGTTTATTACAGACAATAGGCGGAAGAAATTATTACTGGGTGGACTTTATAATTTTGCCGAAGGAACAATGGCAATAGGTCGTCTTGACGAGAAATCGGAAGGGCTCTTGTTATTGACAACGGATGGTAAAATGAGTGAGCTAATTAGAAGTAGCAAGTTTGAAAAGGAGTATTACGCTCAGCTTGATGGTTTGATAACTGACGAAGCTGTTAGAAAACTTGAAGAAGGTGTTGAAATTGGCTTTGAAGGGAAAAAGTATATTACTAAAAAGTGTAAAGTTAAAAAGATTACAAGTCCAAAGTTTCCTGAAAGAACAAAAAAGATACGAGATGAAAGGCATGGTCCAACTTCATGGGTTTCAATAATTTTAGAAGAAGGGAAGTTTCGTCAGGTAAGAAAAATGACTGCCACAGTGGGTTTTCCCACATTAAGACTGATAAGGGTGAGGATTGGGAAAATACAACTTGGAGATTTAAAACCGGGTGAGGTTAAAGAGCTTGATAGCTTTTCGTCATAAATAAAAAAGCACCTACAATTTTATTGTAAGTGCTTTATTTAAGTAGCGAGAGTGAGACTTGAACTCACGACCTCATGATTATGAATCATGCGCTCTAACCACCTGAGCTACCTCGCCATAATAATTTTCAATATTTCAATTGGTAGCTTTTCTACACGACCTTCCCGATATTAAATCGGGACGCTCTACTCCCGATCCATCGGGAAGCTACCTCGCCATAATAATTTTCAATATTTCAAATTCCTTAATTTTGGTGTGCAAAGATAGTATCTTTTTTATTTCAAATATTATTAATCCAAAAAAAAATCCCAACAAAAGTTGAGATTTTTTATTTTAGAAATTATTCTTTATTATTTCTGTAATTCTGCTTGTTCTTTTTTTATCTTTTCGGCTTTATCTTTCATTCCAAGACCTTCATAAACACCAACTAAAGCTTCAGGAAGATTTTTC
>JANTGP010000266.1 GCA_024762835.1 Bacteroidota bacterium | reverse complement strand
ACACTAAATTTGCCCTTTGGGGAATCGGTAATCCTTTGAAGTCAAGTAAAATTCTTGACCAAGTAAGAAAGTATATAGCAGTTAAAAGCGATGCATTTATATTTTATTCCGATAATAATAAAAAAAAATATATAAATTGGGTTATAAGTCCAAATAAATTATTTGTAGCTAAAAATTCAATTGATATTAATAGTATTTTTGAATTCAAAAATGCCTATTCTTTAAAAAAGTTGAAATCATTTAAAGATAAAAATGGAATTGATTCATTCTCAATATTAACAGTTGGTCGTTTAATAGAAAGGAAAAAGATATCTTGGTTGCTAGAAGCAGCTGCTTTATTGAAAAGAAAGAATTATAAAATAAAATTGATAATTATTGGAAATGGACATGAATACAATAAATTAGTAGCACAGTCAAAGAATCTTGGATTATTTGAAAACACTATATTTACCGGTAAATTAGTTGGTCTTGAGAACTTAGGACCTTGGTTTATAGCTAGTGATATCGTTGTCGCTCCAGGACAAATTGGCCATCTAGCAACAGAAGCACACGCGTTTGAAAAACCTGTAATCCTAAGTGATTGTAAACATTGTAAAGGTCCTGAAGCACAAATACTAATTCCCAATGAAACAGGGCTTCTTTATTCTCATGGCAATATCGAGGATTTATCTATAAAAATTGAAACTTTAATTAATTCAAGTGAATTGAGAAAAAAGCTTAGTAGTAAGTGTATAAGTCGTGTTAAAGATTTTGCTGGAACAAAAATCATGGTTAATGGATTTTTAAACGCTATAAGTAAATTAACTCATTCAGATATAGATTATTTTTAAAATATGTTAATATTTAAAGAGTTCTTGCGACAGTTGTATTATTTTAATACTTTTAGGAAACTAAAATCAAAAGGGAAAAATATTAGATTATCTAAAGGAGGTATTATTTCAAGACCTAATGAATTATCGATTGGCTCAAATGTTTTTATAGGTAAAGGATTTGTGATATCAGCTAGGGATATGCATATTGGTGATAATATTATGATTGGCCCATATTTGCTGGCAGAATGTGATGACCATTCTTTTAATAGGGTTGGATATACAATGTATAGCTATAGGGAAGAGAGGCAAAAAGCAGGTATAGTCATTGAAAATGATGTTTGGATTGGTGGTCATGTGTCAATATTAAAGGGGGTTAAGATTGCAGAAGGGTGTGTAATAGGAGCAGGTAGTGTTATCACGAAATCAACTATTCCATATACAATAAATTTTGGTAGTCCTTGTCGATTTTATAAAAGGAGATTCTCAGAAGAGGATTTACATAATCATTTGAATAAAGTACAGTCACACTATAGTTTCAAACAAATAATTGATATTTGGAATAACGCACAAATTTAAAAATACATTAGATGAAACAATTAACCCAACAACTTAAATCGGGCAAAATGGAAGTTTTGGAAGTTCCGTTTCCTGCTTTGAATAAAGGATATATCTTAGTACGTAATCACTATTCTGTAATTAGTGCTGGAACTGAAGGAAAAACAGTAACCGATGCTCGGAAGGGGTATATTGCTAAAGCAAGAAGTAGGCAAAAAGAGGTAAGGCAAGTAATAGAAATGGTTAAGACCAACGGGCTGGTATCTACATATAAGTTAGTTATGAATAAATTGGAAGCACCTTCCCCGTTAGGTTATTCAACAGCAGGTGAAGTGATTGCAATTGGAGAAGGGGTTTCCAATTTTAAGTTAGGTGATTGGGTTGCTTGTGGAGGAGCCGGTGCTTATCATTCCAATGTAATTTCTGTTCCGGTTAATCTGGCAGTTAAAGTTCCCAAAATTGTTGACCTAAAACAAGCTGCATTTACAACCATTGCTGCAATTGTGATTCAAGGCATTCGTCAAGCTGATTTACGAATGGGGGAGAATTGTCTTATTATCGGTATGGGAATAATCGGACAGTTAACTTATAAAATTTTAGAAATAGCAGGGATTAATCCTATTGGTGTTGATGTGTCAGAAGCTATGGTTAAACAATCAAAAGAAGCTGACATACAGGAAGTATATAATAGGAATAACGAGGGTGTTGAGGAGATTGTTATGCAACACACTGATGGTTTTGGGGCAGATTCGGTTATTATTACCGCTGGCACATCATCACTCGATCCGGTGGAATTTGCAGGAGCGATGGCACGTAAAAAAGCAAAAGTAGTAATTGTTGGTGCAGTGCCAACAGGTTTTAGTAGAGCAAATTATTATAAAAAGGAGTTGGAGCTTAAAATGTCTATGTCCTACGGACCGGGTCGTGGCGATGTAAATTATGAGGAAAAGGGGATCGATTATCCTATAGGTTATGTGCGATGGACGGAAAACAGAAATATGCAGGCATTTATCAAACTTCTTGAATCAGGTCGATTGGATATCTCTAAATTGATTTCTCATACATTTAATTTAGAGGATGCGCCCCAAGCCTATGACATGATACTTGAAAGAAAGGAGGCTTTTAGCGGAATTGTCATTAAATATGACAAAGATATTGATTTAAAGAAAAGTATCGAACTGAAATCGACCACTCATAACCCTGAAGATGTAAATGTCGGTTTTATTGGTGCAGGATCGTTTGCTCAAGGTTCATTGTTACCTAATATGAAAGGGCATTGTAATTTTATCGGTGTGGTTACCGGAAGAGGTAGTACGGCTAAGCATGTTGGTGATAAATATGGCTTTAACTGTTTAGCTCATAATTCAGATGAGATTATCAAAGATAAAAATATTAATACTGTATTTATCACAACGCGTCATAATCTTCATTTTGATAATGTGCTTAAAGCCATTCAGAGGAATAAACATGTTTTTGTGGAAAAACCATTATCCATGAATGAGGATGAATTAGAAACAATAAAATTGGCTTACGATAATTCTGCAAAAAAACATTTAATGGTGGGCTTTAATCGCAGATTCTCGCCTGCTGTGACAGAATTAAAGAAACTTTTTACTGAAGAACAAAAAAAATCAATTCTTATTCGTGTCAATTCCGGAGTAATGCCGGTTGACCATTGGGTAAATGATCCTGAGATAGGGGGTGGTCGCATCATTGGAGAAGGTTGTCACTTTATTGATTTAGCTATGTTTTTAGCTGACAGTCCCATTGTATCTGTTTCTGCTGAGGCCATGAAAGATGCCAATGATTTAAATAATACAGTTTCTATAAATCTAAAAATGGAGAATGGGAGTATTGCATCTGTAAATTATTATGCAAATGGTAATAAGAAAGTCCATAAAG
>JANTGP010000265.1 GCA_024762835.1 Bacteroidota bacterium | reverse complement strand
TATTTATCTTTGCACCACTTTTAACAAAAAGCACAGTTCTTAAAATGGTTTGGTAGTTCAGTTGGTTAGAATACATGCCTGTCACGCATGGGGTCGCGAGTTCGAGTCTCGTCCAGACCGCTTTCAAAATAAGCAAAACAATGCAAAAGCCTGAAAACAAGTGTTTTCAGGCTTTTTTATTTAGTGCTTTGATGCAAAAAAAGGCATTATTTGCATATAGTTGGGTGTCCTAATCGAGTCCAAAGCATATTACTGGAATTGCAAGGAAAATTAGGACATATTTAACTTTGAAAACCTTATATTTGCGTGAAGAGTACTATTTGTATTAATTATAAATAAGAGAAAACACAAAACATATAATGGCTACTAATATATTTCACTTTGAATCGGTTGATCATTTTTATCAATTATTAGGACAAGAACCGCCTAAAATACCGGGCTTTGGCATAATAGACCTTTCAAGGCTAGAAGTTCCGGAACAGGTAAACGATTTAACTGTAACTTGCGAATTTTATAGCATTATGCTAAATCATACCAATACAAGTTTAAAATATGGAACAAAAGAATACCTGCAAGAAAGCGGATTGCTGACATTTGTTTCGCCGGGGCAATTAGCATCAGGCTCAAAAGAAACTAATAGTAAAAAGGGTTGGATTATAAATTTTTCGCCCAAATTTTTACAAGATAATCCGCTGCTTACAAAGTTAAATTCATTTAACTTCTTTTCGTACGAAGTAAATAAAGCTTTAGCTTTGAGTGAGCACGAAGAACAATTTTTAAACAATATAATAGCGCATATTCGTACCGAACTTTCAAATTTCGACAAGTATTCAAAAGCAATCATTATGGAAGAATTAGGTCTTATGTTGCATTATTGCTTAAGAATACAAGAACGGGAAATTGAGCCCTCGGAAGAACAATCTAAAACCGATATAATTATTAAAATTGATAATATATTAAATCAATACTATCAAAACAATCTTCAGTTAACGGATGGTATTCCAGATATTGATTATGTAGCAAAACAGCTTAATATCAGCAAAAAACATCTTAGTAAATTGGTTAAAGAAAGTATTCAAAACAAAACCACAGACTACATCAATACCTTTGTTATCAATATGGCTAAGCACTGGTTATTGTCGCATCCCGATATGAATATAAAAAACATATCGTATCAGTTAGGCTTTTCGTATCCCCATCATTTTAATAATGTTTTTAAAAAAATAACAGGAAAAACACCTTTAGCTTATAGAAAGCACTAAATATTATTACTGTTAATTCGGTACGTTAATACTAAATTTGTAATAAAAAGCACTTTTTGTGTAATTTTTAGTAAGGTATAATTCATTTTTTTGCAAAATAAATTTTAATAAAAAATAAAAAGATGGAGAAATATTTTACTTTAAGTATTTTGTTAGTAATGCTACTATTTACTAACAAAGCAAATGCACAAGACATTATTTATGTCGATCAGAATGCAACAGGAAATAGTGATGGAACAAGTTGGGCAAATGCCTACACTACAATATCTGACGGAGTGGCATCTGCAAGTCCCAACGATGAGATTTGGGTTGCCAAAGGCACATACCATCCTGCAACAGCAGTACAACAAAACAACCCATTGCTTTTAGCAGTTGAGGGTATTGAAGTTAGGGGAGGTTTTGCAGGAACTGAAACGGCACTATCGCAACGAGATATTACAAAAATCCATACCGATAATTCTACAATTATTAGTGGTGATTATCAAAGTAATGATATTACGGGCGATTTTGCATCTAACAGAAGCGACAATGCTAGTGTATTGATTCAGTTAGCTCAACATGGCATTACTATAGATGGCTTTACACTTAAAGGTGCACAGGGTGTTGGTAATACTTCGGCAGACGGGAATAATGTAATTAAAGTCAGTACAAACATCAATGGTTTTACGCTCGAAAACTGTATTATTAAGGATAACTACTCGGGCTATATTTTGTTCGATTGGCGATCTTTAAATACCAACTTAGCGATTGAAAACACTTCTATTACAGGTAATACAGCAGAAAATGGCTTTATGCTTTTGCAACATAGTTCCTCACAAAACGACCATTTAAACAATATGTTTATTAATGTGTTGGTTGCCGAAAATACTTACTTTTCTGACTGGGGTGCTATTTGGTTTCGTCGTGTAACATCAGGAAATAGTAATGGAATG
The DNA here is from genome assembly GCA_024762835.1 of Bacteroidota bacterium. Taxonomy (GTDB): domain Bacteria; phylum Bacteroidota; class Bacteroidia; order Bacteroidales; family M50B96; genus JANTGP01. The sequence goes on along the minus strand of JANTGP010000265.1, from coordinate 1,106 downwards.
TATTCATTTTTAATAAACTGTACATTTGCAAACAACACAAATACCCATTCAAGCAGTTTTGAAAATGTTATTAATATAAGCGGAGATGGTGATAATCAACTAAGTATTTGGAACTCGATTTTTATTGGCAATAAATTTCAAACCAATAATACAAGTGCTTACGATATACGCAACAACAAGCAAAATGAAGGTAATTTTCAAACTGTAAATTTCCAAAATTCATACATTGGGTTGCCCGGACTAGCCGGTGATGTATCGGGTACAAGTTTCACCAATAGCTCTCCAATTACCACAACGCCACAACTTGATGCTCAGCATAAACCGATTGATGGTTCATCGAGCATTGATGCAGGTTCAAACGCTTTATACAATCAAGCAGCCTACCCGCTTAACGATTTAGCAGGAAACACAAGAGTTGTAGATTTATCAATTGACGCCGGAGCCTTTGAATATCAGGGCATAACTTGTGCTAACATAGTTAATATTCCAGATGTTAATTTCAAAAATGCTTTATTAAGTCACAGCCCTGCTATTGATACTAACAATGATGGCGTAATTTGTCAAGACGAAGCTGAAGCTATTACTAATTTGGATGTTTCAAATAAGAATATTTCTGATTTAGCAGGTATTGAAGCGTTCATTAATCTTACAGCTTTAAATTGTGGTAGTAATAATTTAACCAACATCGACCTATCTAATAATACCGATATAACTATTTTAAATATCAGAGAGAACAATTTCTCAAGTATTGATCTAAGTCAATTAACAGATTTAGTTGTACTCTCGGCTTTTGGCAATTCGCTGACAACTATCGATGTATCTAACAATTTACTGCTTGAAGATTTTTCAGTAGGAATAAATAATTTAACCCAATTAGATTTAAGTAACCATATCCACTTAACTCAAATAGATTGTTATTATAATAATTTAACAAGTTTAAATCTTGCAAATGGTTACAATAATAATTTAACCTATGTTGCTATTGACGAAAATCCGGATCTAAGCTGTGTACAAATTGATGCTGGTTTTACCCCAAATTCAAATTGGTTATACGATTCATCAGTATCGTTTAGCGATGATTGTAGCACTACAAATATTGAAAAAAA
>JANTGP010000264.1 GCA_024762835.1 Bacteroidota bacterium | reverse complement strand
ATTTTTGGTTGAGCCAATTCTTTGTCATTACAAAAAGGCTGTTGTTTGTTGCAATAAAAGCTTCAGCATCGTAATTGGTAGTGTAGGGTGAGGGCGTGAAGCTTGTTTGGTCTAAGTACGAAAAACAAATACTGTCGGCATATACAATATTGTTTACAGTATTCAGATAATCAGAAATTGATATTCTGTATATTTTTAAATCTGTGCGGTCTCCCTCGTTGTTGCCAATATCACCAATATATATGTACTGATTATCTTTTGCAATATCTTCCCAATCGTGGTTTACTGCATTAGCAACATTAACTGTTCTAAGCACATTTCCTGTAATTGAATCAATCTCATACAAACAAGCATCATTACCCGAGTCATTATGTGTAATTAATTTACCACCGATTATTATTAGTCCCGAGCATTCAGATATTGTTGTTTCAAGATTTGTAAGTTGGTTTGTTACAATGCTCTGGGCTTGTATTTTAATTGTCGATAAAAGCAATAAAGCTGTAACAATAATTAGTCTCATAATTTCAGAAAAGGTAATATTGAATATTCAATTAGCAAAGGTAATATTTCAAAACAATAAGTGCTATAAGATTGTTAATATAATTGAGTGACAAAAAAATGGCTAAAATTAATTTGAGTAATGAAAAAAGAGTTAATTTTGAGCATTAAATTAGAGAAAAATATTATAATAGATACATTATGAAGAATATAGCAATTATTGCCCACGACAAGTTAAAACCTTTAATGGTTGATTTCATAAAAGATAGAAAAGGCTGGATCCCTGATGTAAAGCTGTTGGCCACAGGACGAACTGCTGAATTCCTGGAAAATGCAGGAATTGATGTTGAGCATTTAAGCCCTGGCAAAACAGGTGGTTATCGTCAGATTATTGATAAAATTTATGCCGGCCAGATTGATATTGTAATCTTTTTCCGTGATGCTGACGTTGCTGACCATCATGATGATATTGCTGATCTTATGTACGCTTGCGTAAAGAGTAACATTCCGTTTGCATCAAACTTTGTTAGTGCCGAACTTCTTATACTTGGCTTGATGAGAAAAGAAGTAGCTGATAAATACAAAAACAAAAGAGCTGATTAATTCTATATTCGCTTCTTAATTTTTTCTGTTTCCTCTTCAAACCCCGGCTTTCCTAGCAAGGCAAACATGTTTTTTTTATATGCTTCAACACCCGGTTGGTCAAATGGATTAACACCTAGGTAATAACCACTTATTGCACAAGCTTTTTCGAAAAAATATATTAACTGTCCCAGAAAGTACTCGTTTATTTCGGGTATTTCAATTCTTATTACCGGGACATTACCGTCCAGGTGTGCAATTTTTGTCCCAAGTTCAGCCATTTTGTTTACTGCCGACAATCTTTTGCCGGCTATGTAGTTAAGCTTGTCAAGATTATCGTTGTCGGTGGGTATTTCCAGTTTGTATTTTGTTTCGTTTACAGAGATTATTGTTTCAAATAAGTTTCTAAGCCCATCTTGAATATATTGTCCCATTGAGTGTAAATCGGTAGTGAAGTTTACGCTTGCCGGAAATATTCCTTTATTATCTTTCCCTTCGCTTTCGCCATAAAGTTGCTTCCACCATTCAGCAATATAATGTAGTTTAGGATTGTAGTTTACTAGTATCTCGTTTGTTTTTCCTTTGTTGTATAACACATTTCTTGCAACAGCATATTGTGCAGCAATATTATTCTCAAAACTCACATCTGTTGAAGTTGCCTTCGACATATCTTTTGCTCCTTCCAATAATTTCTCAATATCAAAACCTGCAATTGCAATTGGCAATAAACCAACGGCAGTAAGTACAGAGAAACGTCCACCAACATCATCGGGAATATTAAAAGTACGATAGTTCTCTTGATTAGCAAGCTGCTTTAATGCACCCTTCGATTTATCAGTAATTGCAATAATTCTTTTGTTTACTTCATCTGTAGATAAGGATTTTTCTAATTCCTTTTTTAATAATCTGAAGGCAATGGCAGGCTCAGTAGTAGTTCCCGATTTAGAAATTACAACAATAGCAAAGCTCTTATCTTTTAAAAACGACAACAACTCATACATATAATCTTCGCTAATATTTTGTCCGGCATATAAAATCTGTGGAAATTTCCCATTTGTTTTATATTGATGAAAGTTATTTGACAGAGCCTCAATAACGGCACGCGAGCCAAGATACGAACCTCCAATTCCGATAACAACAACAAAATCAACCTTCGATTTTATTTCTTCGCTTATCAGTTTTATATTATCTATTTCTTTGCCCGGTATTGTTGATGGAAGATTCAGCCAACCAAGAAATTCATTTCCTTTGCCGGTTTTGTTATGTAGAAATTGGTTAATCTCATCATATTTATTTGCTAATAGCGAAAATTCATTATTGCTGTAAAAGTCTTGTAAATTGCTTAAATCGAGTGATATATCTTTCATTACGGAATTCTGCTTTAGTGATAAAATACATTTGTTATTTATTGCAAAGGTAAGGACTATTTATCTTTTGAGAATGAGCAAATCATTTTTATTGTAAATAATTGTAAATCTTTTCGAACTGATAAGATTATTAATCTTATGATTAAACTCTTCATCGTTTAGTGGATAGTGCCCATTTTTCTTCAATGTTAAAATAAGATATTCAGAATCTTCAATAACAGGGAAATGATAGATTTTTTCTCGATTTGCTAAATGAGGAACAAAACAGGCACTTACAGAAATTGCACTGTTGTCTTCAATTAATTTAAAGGCTTCATATATTTTAGCTGTGTTATAGTCTGATTTATAATGCTCTGCACAATAGAAACAGGTATTTTTAGGATTGTACCATTTTGAGACCCTATATTCAATTGTGTTATAATTAAAGTAGATTGTTGACGATGCAAAGATAATTGCAATAATAAACTTTAGTTTCCCCATTCTTTTCAAGAATTCAATTGTTGCCAAGCTGATAATAGGAACAAACTCAATTGAATAATGATAATTTATTCCCCATAAACCATAGTTATTTGATAAAAACTTCATAACATATATTGGAAGTAGCATAAGAAAATAAACCGGTCTGTAAAAAAATACTATTCCGCCTGATACCAGCATTATAAAATGAAACTCCGTTTTAATACCATTGTAGGCAGGATTTGAAAGCGTATTTTCAAAAAGTAAAGTGTATAAAATCTTAGGGTCTTTATATATGGAGTAAATGATTTCAGAGAATGAACTTCCTAAAATATTATATCTGCTTAACTGTAAATTTGTATTTACTTCTTGCAGCGAAGGCATGACGAAATAAATTATTGAAGCCCCAT
>JANTGP010000263.1 GCA_024762835.1 Bacteroidota bacterium | reverse complement strand
AAAGTTTTAATGGCTCGTGTATAACTGAATAGTTAATTTTTTGAAAAATAGAAATAATATTATCATATTCTTTATTTGCAATAATAACTACTTTAACATCTGGATAATAGTCATTTAAATATTTTAATATTGTAGCATCTTTCATACTTAACAGGCTTATTACTGCTTTATCAATTTCATGTTTATTAAGTATTTCGATGGATTCTTCTGTTGAATGAGAGATAAAAACTTTGTTGCCTTCTCCTTCGATAAATTCCAGTATCTCCTTATTAGCGCCAGTATCTCTTATTTGGAAAAACACATTCATTCATTTAGTTACTAAAAAAGTTAGTAAAATATGATATCGTCATTGGCAAAGAGTATGCCGCATCCATAAATTACTGATTTTCTGTTATTTGCTGAGGTTAAAGCAGGTTTTACTGTGACCACATTCAGGCAATGAATGGTACAGCTTATAAAAAACATCTTGTCAATTGGGGGGAATTTGAGGATTGCCCGGAAATAGTCATTTGCCCGAAAACGGGCATATTATTTGAGCACTCTTCCTAAATAAATAGATAGAAATTGTCAAGTAGTCATTTTATGACAATTAACAACTAAGCTTCTTGTCTCATTGAATGAATATCAAGATTAAACTTTTTAATTTTCCGGTCAAGTGCCTGCCTTGAGATATTAAGTAACTTTGAGGCTTGTGATTTATTATTATTTGTCAGAGCAAGAGCTTTCAGAATATTCTCTTTTTCTACTGAAGCCATATCAAGAACTTCACTGTTCTCAACTGTAGGTGTTTTACCAAGGATATCCAGATACTCAAGTAAATCAAAATTACTTTCTTTAAGAATATTGCCATCGCACATTATTACAGCTCTTTCGACGATATTTCTCAGTTCTCTTATATTTCCGGGAAATTTATAATTCATCAACTTTGTAATTACCGAATTTTCGACTTTGGCTATTTTTTTATCATATTTTTCTGAAAAATACTTTACAAAATAGTTTATTAATAATGGAATATCTTCTTTTCTATCCCGGAGGGGTGGTATCTCAATTGAAAAAATATTAAGACGGTGAAACAGGTCTATTCTGAACTTTTTTTCCTTAACCATCTCTTTAAGATTATGGTTAGTTGCTGTTATAATTCTCACATCAATTTCTTTTTCCTCATAGCCACCCAACCGTGACACTTTTTTATCTTCTAATACTCTAAGGAGTTTAGCCTGCATTTCATATTGCATATCGCCAATTTCATCAAGGAAAAGAGTTCCCTTATCAGCAGTTTCGAAAAGACCTTTCTGATCTTGTTTTGCATCAGTATAAGAGCCCTTCTTATGGCCAAAAAATTCATTCTCGAACAACTCGGCAGGAATTGTGGAGCAATTAACAGTAACAAATTTATTATCCTTACGCTTACTTAGCATATGTATTGTTTTTGCCATCAATTCCTTCCCGGTACCGGTTTCGCCAGTAAGTAAAACGGTAGCATCACCTGACTTTGAAATTTTATCCAATAAACTGAAAACTTTTTTCAATGCCGGACTATTCCCAATCATTTGAATTTTATTATCCAGCATATTGTTATTGACAATATTTTCTTTATTTACTCTGTTTTTTATTACTTTATATTTTGAAACACGGTTAATGACATTTTTAAGTTCACTAAATTTAAATGGTTTTTTCAAAAAATCCACTGCACCAAAACGCATAGCCTTAATAACACTACCCATATCACCAAAGCCTGTCATCATAATAATTTCGATCTCAGGAAACTCCTGCTTAATCTGTTTTAGAAAAGTCAAACCATCCATTTCAGGCATCCTGATATCGAATACGGCAATGTCTATGTCATTATTTCGGATAATATCAAGGGCTTCCGAAGGCAACCCTGCTGTAAGCACCTGGTAGCCTTCCTCTTTTAAAAACTCTCCTATCTCCTCCCTAAACCCTTCTTCGTCATCTAAAATTAGTATGTTTTGAAAAACTTCCATATTCGCCTTTAACGTAAGAAAAAATGTTTAGTTGCGCCACTTATTTGTTTTCAGGAAATCGCGGGAATGAAATTTTAACTTTCGTATATTCATTTAATTTACTGTCAATTACTATTTCCCCTCTCATCTCTTTAATTATACCATAAACTATGGATAGTCCGAGACCTGTTCCTATTCCTTCCGGTTTTGAAGTATAAAATGGATCAAAGACCTTTTGCAAATTCTCAGGCTCAATACCTGTCCCATTATCCTCAATTGAAATATTTATTTGTTTCTTAGTTGCTCTTGTTCTAACAATTATCTTTTTTTGGTATTTCAATTCACTGTGATTCAAAGCTTGTTCTTCAACTGCATATTTTGCATTTGAGAGAAGGTTTAAAATCACCTGTTCAAATTTCTGTTTACTACCGACAGTAAACCCAACACTCTCCTGTAAGTCAAGTTCAATAAAAATATTATGATGTTTATATTGTGCGCCTATCAATAATAATGCATTGGATATCCCTTCATTCACAAATACTTTTTCGAGTGAAACTGAAGTTGCTTCGTGTGAGAATGTCCGTATATGATCCACAATTTGCCTTATCCTGTCAATATTGGATTCAATAGATTTAAACTTCTCATTAATATACCCGGGAGTAGCTTTATTCGAAATGGTTTTTATGTGAAGATTTTCGAGTGACAATGACATTACTCCCAAAGGCTGATTAATTTCATGGGCAATACCGGCAGCCAACTCCCCAAGTGACTCTATCTTAGACTTTTGCAACAAGTACTGGTTATTTTGTTTTACTTTTTCAACAGCTTCCTCTATTTCCTTTTCCAAGTTATTATTTATTGATTTTATTTCCTCATATGCCCTGGCAAGTTTCAGAGAGACTTCCTTTCTTTTGGTAATATCCTCAACAACTCCATCAATACGAATTAAATTGCGTTTATCATCATAAACTGCAGTAGCACTTATGTTACCCCAAAAGACAACCTTATCTTTTCGCACAAACTGCATTTCTTTGTTTTTCACAAAACCAAATTCTTGAATTTGTTCAAGAAATTCATCTCTTTCATTTATATCAAAGTATATATTTAATATTGATAAATCAGTAACTTTTTTCTTGGGATTATATCCAAGCATCTTCTTTGCTGCTTTATTTAAATAAAGAATATCTCCATTAAGTGTGGTTGACCACATACCAATTGGAATATTTGATTGTAAATCCCTAAATCTCTTTTCACTCTTTTGAAGCGCAATCTCTTTTTCCTTTAATTCTGAAATATCATGAATAATAGCCTGAATAAACTCTTTATCATTTAATTTAATAATTGAAGCGCTAATAATTCTATAAACCAACTCTCCATCCT
>JANTGP010000262.1 GCA_024762835.1 Bacteroidota bacterium | reverse complement strand
AAACCTGACAACTATTATAATCTATTAAACTATTACGGATTAGAATTTAATTGCATTACAATTAAAAAAGATATATTAATTGATGAACTGTTTGTTCAAGGAGGAATTCTATCTAATAAAATTGATATGGGATATTATTATAATTTAGGTATCAAACTATACATGAGCAATACAACCTATGTATTGACAGGAATTAAACAAGAGTTTATAGATGATAATAACCAATTTACTTTCCATATGGGTTTTGGGTTAAAATTATTTGAGTAATTTATCATAGCTAAAGCTAAAATTTCATAAGTAAGAGCCTCACTCTAAGTGAGGTCTCTTACTAAAAAAAAGCCTATTTTATTATGGTTCCCCCCCACACAAGCTCGGACAATATTATAGTTAATAATCTGTGATTTTGTACTATTATGACAAACAAGAGAAAGTTTCCAAAAGAAGATAAGCTTTATGTTTTATAAGAAGCTTAAGGAAAAGGTGTAAAAGATACCATAGAAAAGCACGGCATTTACCTGTTAAAACTAACCGCCCCAAATGGCGAAGTGTTTATAAAAAAAATAGTGAAAGAATAGTAATACGATAATGTGGTATCCGATAGGCATCGGATGCGGTAATGCGGTAATTTGTTCGAGTCGGCGGCTCACTTAATTCCGATTGTTACCGGAAGAGGCTCTGATTTTTTGAAAAAAATACTGATAAATTTGACGCAGATTAACGCAGATTATTTATGATATAAAATAACATCGTTTTTAAAAAATCATAAAGAAACCGCCCTGAAAGGGCAACTGATTTCAACCCAAAGGCAACGCCTTGGGTCGAAATACAAAAATGAATTACCGCCCTGAAAGGGCAGCTTAAATTAATTTATCTCAGCTCGGCGTAGTTTAGCAAATACCGAATACTAAGCCAAATAAACCTTAGCACAGGGCAACGCCCTGTGTGATTCGCATCGAACAAAGACGCCCTGAAAGGGCAATATCATAGCAAGGTATTTGTTATGCCCTTGCAGGGCGTATTATATATTACCTAAATCACAGGGCGTTGCCCTGTGCTAAGTTATCAAAGCCTTTCAGGCTTATTCTGAAAATCTTGATGCGATTTAATTTTTAGAAGTCCTCATAATCTGTATATTTGTAATTTTAGAAAAACTTAAGATTATTGATAATATACCAAATCAATAATCTCTGCTTTTGTGCTTGGATTGTTGGATGGCAAACAGCAGACTTAAATTAGATATATACTCGAATGAGATTTATTATATTATTATTTCTTCTTGCACTACTTGTTAATAACCTGACGTTTGGGCAGAATAATTTTACCAAAGTTAAAGCTTCACACGAAGAATGTACAATTGGTGTTGCTTCAGGTACAGCAACATCAGATGGGCGTCCTATGGTTTGGAAATCACGTGATTATACATCAGCAAAAAACAATGTAGTAAAGTATATTTCTTCTTTCCCTATAAAGTTTATAAGTGTTTTTACGGTTGATAGTGCCAATTATTCACGCATGGGTGTAAATGAACATGGTTTTGCAATTGTTAATTCTTACTCTACCGATTTGCCACCGGCAACTGAGGGACCAATAAATGGCGAACTAATGAGAGATGTACTTGGCTACTGTGTTACTGTTGAAGAGTTTCAGGATTATTTAGATTCTACAAATATAACAGGACGTATGACTAGAGGTAACTTTGCAGTGATAGACTCTACAGGTGCAGCTGCAATCTTTGAGTTAGCAGATACCCTTTACTGGCGTTTTGATGCCGCTGATTCACAAAACGGATACTTGATTAGAACAAATTTTACTACTCAGGGAGGCGGCTCGGCCGGTGTTGAAAGATATGAGCGTTCATCAAAACTTATAGGCGATTTCTATAGTGGGGATAGTCTTAACTATAAGAGTATTCTCAGGTATCAAATGCGAGATTTCTCCGATTCAATATATAATACGGTACCTGTTCCATACCCTGGCTATTGGCAAGTTGCAAGTCCATACGGCTATATTAATACCGATAAAAGCATATGCAGATATTCAACTGTATCAGCTGCTGTAATTCAAGGGGTTTTGCCTGTTGAGCAAGCTGCTTTGTCAACAATGTGGACAATCCTGGGGCAACCTGCAAGCTCTGTTGCTCTTCCGTACTGGCCTGTTGGCGAACCGCCTGTTGAGACATCCGGCACACCAAACTCGGCTTTATGCGATTTGGCAATTGATATTAGAACCCGGCTTTTTGACGATTTGGCAAATAAAAGAAATATTGATTCATATAAATTACTCAATGGTGTAGGCGGAGGTTTATGGTCATGTACTTTACCGCTTGAAGATATTATTTTTACTGATGTTGAATATTATCTCGAGAATATGAGAACAAACAATAGTTTGCAGTTTAATTCTATGCTTGAAAAGGAAACGCAGCTTGTTGATTATGCATTGTCAGAATTAAATGATTGTTATTACTCTCAAATTATCAACTCCGGTGAAATTGATTCAAGCAGGATATTAAGCGTTTTTCCGAATCCATTTGTCAGCAAAACAAATGTTGAATATTATTTAAGTGAAGAGTCCAATGTGAGAATTGAAATCTATTCTTTAACAGGAAAGAAGATGGCAACTTTATGCAATAGCTTGCAAACGGAAGGGAAGTACATACGTCGTCTTGATGCTGATGATTATAGTGCGGGAGTTTATTTTGTAAGAATTTATATTAATAGCCAAATGGATGCATATAAGCTTGTTAAGTTAAGCAATTAGTGTTTGTGGGAAAGCTGATGAAAACTACTTGTGGATTTTGTGGATTATTATAAATTTGTTGCCAACTAAAATCAATTTATCGAAATGAATACATCAACTAAACTCATCTTAACATCCGGACTTCTTTTGTTGTCCTTAATTTCATTTGCACAAAAGTCTGAAAAAAATAAGGGAAAAGTTTTTGGCCGGATTTATACAGGTTTTTACCATAGCTTTAATAATGAAGTTATTCCTCAATCGGGGTTTGATTTCACAACGGGAATACTTGGATATTCAAACAAATTATCTGATAAAGTAAAAGCTGTTTTGCTTTACGACGTTACCCGCACAACTAATATCAGGTCTATTACCGATTCATCAGGCGATACTATTAGTATTGATTATTTTGAAGGAAGTAAGTACACCGCCTTTTTAAAAATGGCTCAGATTGACTGGCAAATAACACCTAAACTGCTATTCTCAGCAGGGCAATTATTAAACCAACAGTATCTTACTGTTCAAGATAAATGGTGGGGGTTTCGTTATGTCAGGGTTACTTTTCAAGAAGCTTTCAGATATGGTATGCCTGCCTTTTTTGGTGCCCGTTTTACATATCAGGCAATGGAAAATCTACAT
>JANTGP010000261.1 GCA_024762835.1 Bacteroidota bacterium | reverse complement strand
AAAATGTTGTTTATGTTTTGTAATGTACTAATTAGAAAATATGCAATTTATTAATATAGATATATTTGAAAGATATAAAGATGAGAAAATGAAATATATCGCTTTGAATTTTATGTATGGAAATATTTTGGGCTAAAGCTTACTTTTCTTAGCACCTCAAAATAAGATTTAGCCATATTTTGTAAATAATTTTTGAAATGCTTTTATTTTTGTTGCTTTGAAGTATTAACTATGACTGACTTGTGCTTTTTGATGATTAATGATTTGATTTTTGGAATAAGATATGAGATTTGTCTCTCTGGAGTTAATGTTTTTAAACTCTAATGTGAAAGATAATTTTGCCTATTAGGATATTTATAATAAATTTTTATCAACGTAATATGGGAATATATACTAGTAAAATTAAAAAAACTTTAAGGTCTAAATCAATTAGATTGAGTTTTCTCCTTTTTGTTGTTCTTTTGTCATACTTTAATTCTTATTCCCAAACTCCAGGGTTTATTTATTATCCATCAAGCCCTTCACTTGTACTAAACCCGAATAATGATGGTTGGTCTTCTTTATCAACTTCTGGATATTTAACAAATGATATTCTGGAAAGTGAAGTCCCATTTCGCAAAATACCTCCCTATCAGAACTATGAACCTGTAGGTGATTTGCTTCGTGGTCCAGATTGTAAGTACTCTGATATAGTTGCTTTCCCAACAGATACAACACTTGAGTACGGCTCTGGTGTTTATGTGTATTATGATGGTACAAATATCTTGATCCGTTTTCGCTTGGGAGGTTATGTCCCAGGGGCAAAAGGATATAGTTTGTTGATTGATTCTGATTTGAAATTTGGTAATTCTGGCTCTGAAGCTGACCCAAATTATCAACCGCAGACCACTGGTTCTAATGGGAATCCGGGATTTGAATACGAAATAGTTTATGAGTCTGGATTTGAAATAGGAGTCTACGATGTCGATGGTGATGATGGAAATAATCCTACTCAAATTGCTTCTTATACTTTATTGTCCCACTCAATGATATCTTATGCATTGACAACTACTTGTGATGATCCGGATTTTTTCTATGATTTTTATGTTCCAATAACCGCTTTACCAAATATAACCTCCTCAACTCCATTAAGATTTATTGCTACAACTGTTATGTCTCCTCAAGGGGCCGTTGGTGGACCAAAATCCGATAATTTTGGGTATGACGATAGCGAAAGTGATGATTTTATGACAATTTGGGAAGAAATGCTTGAATCGCAACCACCTGCCTCTTTTGATGATTTACAAAATGGTGATTTTGGAGATGTTTGTACAGAACCACCTACAGTGGATGGACCAATTGGAACTGGTGCAAATGTGACTTCAATTACCGGGTATTGGGCATCAGCTGATACTGTAAATACTGCTGATATTACAATTTATTTGAATGGAGATTCTATTGGTTATGTTGCTACTACAGATAGTACTTCTTGGTCATTTGATTTAACACAATTTACTCCTGATACGGTTTTGGAAGAAGGAGATACAATATGGGCAAGAGCTCAATCTCCAAATGAGTCAAAATGCTTACTGTCTAATACTGAGATCGCTTCTGATTGTAACGAAACTAATACAACAGAATCTCCTTCAATTATTTGCTTTACTAGTCAGGGAGCTGAAGGTACAGCTGTTTTAGGATCAACAATTAGGATTTATAGAATTCTTGATAGTGGAACTTCACTTAGCTTTACAACTACTGCAGATGCAATCACCGGATCTTGGACATGGGAGGGAATTGGAGGAACAGGTAACCCTGGTAATGTATGCGGTACAGGACCAAAGGATGTTGATGAAGGAACTTATGTTGTAACAGCTGAAGATGTAGCTGCAAGTCAATGTGAATCTGGATACTCAGAACCATCCTGTGTTGATATTGGAAATCAGTCAGTAATAACAGGTACTACTGCAATTCCAAGTATCGATCAAACGAATATTTATGCTTCATCTATCAAGATTAGTGGAGTTGCTGCTACAAGTTCAATAGTTAGGCTTTATATTAATTCTGTTTTTGAAGCTGAGACAACAGCAGATGCTTCAACAGGTGTCTATTTATTTCCATTAACATTTCCTTCCGAAGGAGATAGTTTAAGTATTACTGCTCAATCGGCAAGTGATTGTATGTCTGCTGTTGCTTATCGTATTGTTACATGTTTTTCGTCTCCTCCAATTATTTCAGCAAATAATGATAATTATGTTGCAGTTGGGACTACAATACATGGAGTTTCTTTTGAACCTGTAGGAACCGAAGTTTATGTATACAACTCTTTAAACTCTGACATAGATACTATTCTTGTTCAGGCAGATTCTACGTGGACATCAACTTTTACAGCTACTTTGGGTGTAGATTATCAGGCTTCTCAAAGAAGTTCAGGTTGTAGTGAAAGTGATCTGTCTATAGCAGTTTCGGTTCTAAATGCAAACTCAGAATGTCCTGTAATAACCACAACACCAGATGAGAATACCACTATAATAAATGGAACAATTTCTGCGAATCCAACAGAAGAAGCAACCATTTATCTATATGCTGATGAGGCAGAAATTGGATCTGTAACTATTGCAATTAATGAATCTAATTGGTCTATTACACTAGTTAGCCCATATAAGCTTTATGCAGGAAATGAACTAATATCTACAAGTAAATATGCTTCAACCATAGAAAGCGAATGCACAACTACTGTTACAGTTGATTGTGCTACACCTGACACACCGATAATCTCACCAACAGATACAACAATTTGTGCTCATAATTCATTTGATGTTGTTGTATCAAATTCTTTATTTGATGTTTTATATACCGTTAAAAATGATGCAAAGACAGAGAATCATAGTACAACTGTTTTTGGAAATGGAGGCTCTCTTACACTTACTACAGATATTTTTAATGAAGTGGGATATAGGAATCTTAGAGTTGTTGCCGAAAAGCCAAGTGTAACAGTGTGTGAATCTGAAGCTAATTTAGCCTTAACAGTTACTGGTCCAAATATTACATGTCCGCCCGATCAAAATGTTACTATGAACTCTAATTGCGAATATGACTTATTGGATTACACAGGCATGGCCACCACAGGTGATAACTGTGATAACAGTGTAACAGTAACACAAACACCAGCAACAGGCACAACTATTACTGCAACTACCACAGTCACCTTATTAGCAACTGATGATGCAGGAAATACAGCCAGTTGTACCTTTGATGTTATCCCTGCCGATAACACAGCCCCAAGCATAAGCTGTCCGGCTAATCAAAATGTTGATTTAGATGCCAATTGCGAATATGACTTATTGGATTACACAGGCATGGCAACAACAGGTGATAACTGTGATAATAATGTAACAGTTACACAAACAC
>JANTGP010000260.1 GCA_024762835.1 Bacteroidota bacterium | reverse complement strand
ACAAATAACCTGGAGTAGCCAGAAAGTTGACAATGTAAAGCTAGAGTATACAACAAACAACGGCACAAACTGGACAACAATAATAGCTTCAACACCGGCAAGCGCCGGAAGTTACAGCTGGACAGTCCCAAACACACCTTCAACTCAATGTAAAGTAAAAATAAGTAATGCGGACAGTACAGCTTTGTTTGATGAAAGCGATGCTGTTTTTACGGTAAAAGAGCTTAGCTTAACTGACGGTTTGGTTGCTTATTACCCTTTTAATGGAAATGCTAATGATGAAAGTGGGAATGGAAATTACGGCAATGTGCATGGTGCAACCCTTACTTCAGATAGATTTGGAAATGAAGAAGCTGCATATAATTTTGACGGAGTTAATGACTATATTGAAATTCATAATAGTGAAATTGGGAATCTACATCAGGAAGCAACCATAGGATTGTGGATAAATCCTGATGCCGGTAATTTCTCATCAAACTCTTCACATCGGATAATTGATAAGGAAGGGACAGGAAATGGTGGATGGCAAATCTTTAATTGGAGCGGAGCAACTGTTTTTGCATTTAAACTTTGGCAAAACTCAAGTGTCGTTGGCCAAATATCTCTTATTGATCAAAGTAGCTCCAATAGGTGGGTTCACCTATTATTCACTAAACAACAAAATACGTTTAGATTCTATGTTAATGGTCAATTATTAACAACAAAAACATATACAAATGATGTAACAAATGATGCCTTATTAAATATTGGTAGATCTGTATTCTGGAAGTCTCAATATTTTATTGGTGAAATAGATGATATACGAATATATGATAAAGCATTATCTGAAAATGAAATTATTGGATTATATAATGAAGGGAAAATTATAGGTCCGCAAATATCTACAGAAAAACCAAACGGCGGTGAAACATGGCAAATAGGCAGCACTAAAAATATTACCTGGTCAAGCAGCAATGTTGATAATGTAAAATTAGAATACACAACAAACAATGGAACAAACTGGACAGATATTATTTCTTCAACCCCAGCAACTTCCGGCAGTTATAACTGGACTGTTCCCAACACACCATCAACAGAATGTAAAGTAAGAATAAGTAATGCAGACAGTACTGCTTTGTTTGATGAAAGTGATGCTGTATTTACAATAGCTGCAATATCAGCTCCTACAGCTTTGGCAGCGGATAATATCAATACAACAAGTTTCCGCGCTAAATGGCAAACTGTAACCGGTGCAGAAAGTTATGAGCTGGATGTTTCAGTGAGCGGACAATTTAGTTCTTTTGTTTCCGGTTATCAATCCAAAAGTGTTACCGGTACAAACAGTGACGTAACCGGACTGACTGCAAATACGAAATATTATTACAGACTAAGAGCAAAAAATTCTCTCAGTACAAGCAGTAACTCAAATGTAATAACCGTTACAACTTATGATGACAGTTCACCAATATTAATTGTTGCTCCTTTATCTTCAAGTGTAACAAGTTCAGACGCCACAATAACCGTAAATGTAAGCAATACCGGAAGCGGTACGATGGAATGGACGGCTTCGTCTAATAGATCGTGGGCAGTTATTTCAAACGGTTCAAGTGGTACAAATAATGGAACAGTAACAATTGACTGTTCGGAAAATAGTAGTACTTCTTCCAGAAACGGATCAATAACAATTACTGCTAATGGAGCTTCGGGAAGTCCTAAAACCGTTTCTATTACTCAAACCGGCAAGATTACGCAGCCCGCAAACTTAACTTTAAACTATATGGTAAATTTCCCAACTCATGCAAATCCAAAAGATTATAGCTCAACAGATTATAGATTGGTCGGTATTCCCGGCAATAGTGCAAAAAAAATAAAAGAATTTTTAAGTGGTACACAAGGAACAGATTGGGAAGTTTATTGGGATAATGGCGGTTCGTCAAGTTATTACGTAAAATATGATAATTCTGATAATTTTCTTTGTTCACCCGGTAAAGCATTTTGGCTAATTAACAAGGGCAGTTGGAACTTAGATAATGCAAGCGTAACTTCCAGTATACTGGATAATGAACATTTAACAACAATTACTATTTTACCAAATAAATTTAATTTAATAACCAATCCGTTTTTAGCAAATGTTGCTTGGACTGATATAGTAGGATATAATCAAAACCTAACAAAGCAGCCGGTTTATTGGACGGGAAGTATTTTGGGGTTGGCAGACACAATAAAACCGTTTGTCGGTTATGTATTGGATAATACAAATTCAGAAATAACGGAAATAAAAATACCGTATTTACCAAGTACCGGTAATCTCGGCAAAAAAAATGGAGACCCTTCTACATGGCGTTTATCCATAGAATTTGAATCGGGTAAATATATAGACAAAACCACAGTTCTTGGAGTATCACCGGAAGCAAGTAAAACTTTAGACAAGTTTGATATGATAAAGCCAAGAATAATGGGAGAAATACCATATTTGTATTTTGACAAATCCAATGGGAATAGTGAAAATAAAAAATTGGCATTAGATATAAGAAACGAAATAACAGAAATTGAAATATGGGATTTTATTGCATATTCGGAAAACAGAATGGAAAGTAAAATTATATTTCAAAACGTTGATATGGTTCCCGAAGAGTATAGTGTTTACCTTATTGATAAAACAACAGTTACAGTTCAATGCTTAAGGGAAAACCCAAAATATTCTTTTAAGCCAAAATTAACTAAAACAAATATGAGCGTATTAATTGGTGAAAAGAATAAGATAGAACAAGAATTAGAAAAATATATACCGACAGAATATGAACTGTTAAGTAATTATCCGAATCCGTTTAATCCGACAACAACAATACCGGTTTTGCTGCCGAATAAAAGTAATATTAAGTTAGAAATATACAATATACTTGGACAGAAAATAGCAACACTTTATAATGGAGAGTTGGAGCAAGGAATACATTATTTTAATTGGAACAGTAATAGCACGGAAGGAAAACAATTACCAAGCGGAGTTTATATTTATAGGTTAAGAGCAGAAAACCAAATAATTATTTCTCGTAAAATGGTTCTTTTGAAGTAAACTTGGAGATTTCATGATATATAGTAAAATTATTTTTTACATATTCATCATTTATTTTGTAGGACTTGATGAAGTTTGTGCCCAGGAATTCAAAGCAAAAAATCTAAATGTGGAATGGAGTGAAGATAACAGATTAATAATTACTTATGATTTATTATCTCCGGAAGATAGTAAAGTAGAGGTAAAAATATTTATGAAATCCAATAACGATTCTAGTTTAAAAGTAAAAGTTAAGTCAGCAAGTGGAAAAATAGGAATCGGCCAGTATTCAGGTTTAGGAAATGTAGTTGTTTGGGATATTGATAAAGATTATCCAAATATTAAAGTGGATGAATCTTACTACTTTACTCTC
>JANTGP010000259.1 GCA_024762835.1 Bacteroidota bacterium | reverse complement strand
TAATAACCGGAATTCGATTAATAATCACAAAATATTACTTATTTTTGATTTGAAATAAAATAGATTTTCTAAAGGGAGTGGAAGAGAGCCCCTTACATCTAAGAATGAAATTGTAACTGCCTGTCCTGTAGATTTATCGTACAGGAAAATATATATTCCATTTATTTAGTTGTGTGATCTTTCTTAATTGTTTGGAGTTAATGAAGCAAACATCCCTGTCAATCAGGCAAAATAAAATGACACAATGAGCAAAAAGAAAAACATTAACAGAATGAATACAGAAAAAGACCTTGCAAAATTAATTGAAGAGATTAAAAAGCATAATTTTAAATCTATTGATGAAATAAATGCTTTTATGAGTAATATGATGGGACAAAGTCTTGATGATTTACCCGAAAGGATTGACAAAAAAGGACGTTCACAAGATTTAGTTTATGAGGCCTATGAGCAACCTGTTTCCAAAGCAAAAAAGTTAATAAAGTAAGCCTTGGAATTAGACCCGGATAATGCAGAGGCATATAATTATTTGGCAAGTGTTGAAAAAGATATTGATAAAGCAATAAAACTATATGAAAAGGCAATAAAAGCAGGAGAAAAAACACTTGGAAAGAAATTTTTTAAAGAGGAAAAAGGATATTTCTGGGGAATGATAGAAACACGACCTTATATGAGAGCAAAATCAGGTCTTGCAGATTGTTTATATGCCAAAAATGAAATTGACAAAGCAATTGAAATTTATCAAGAAATGTTAGAATTAAATCCTAACGATAATCAAGGGGTAAGATATTTATTATCAACTTTATTGCTTGAGCTGGACAACTTGACTAAATATGAACAGTTTATAAATAACAACGAAGAAGAAGATTGTACTATTTGGAATTTCAACAATGCTTTGTATAATTTTAAGAAATTCGGAAAGAACTCCAAAACTGATAAACTATTACTGAACGCTCATAAAAGCAATAAATTTGTTATAGAATATATGTTGGGATATAAAGAATTGCCAAAGGAACCACCTCAATATATTGGTAGAGGAGATGAAAACGAAGCAATTGCTTATGTTTTTGATACTTGGAAATTATGGAAAAATACAAAAGGAGCTCTTGACTGGTTGTATGAATTTAAACAGAAAATACTGAAATTGAATTAATTACTTTGCCTAATAAACAGGATTATTACCGGTCTGAAAGGCCTGGCAGCCTGTCCTAACTTTGCCATCTGTGTCTGATCCAATCGGTAGAAAATGAACCGTACGGAGATTAATTGCCCTAATTTCCTTAAATATGCGGAGAATAATGTGTATATTTGCAGTAAAATAGAAAAAATATGGCAAAATACATATATCAATATAAAAGCTGGCCGAATTTCACTTGGAATGAGAAAGAAATTCAACTTATTCTTGGAAAAGTAAGGCATTTACAAGGAAAAATTATTGGACAAATAAGTGCGCTTGGTTTTTCAATAAAAGAAGACACAATGCTTACAACCCTAACGCTTGATGTGTTAAAATCTTCGGAAATCGAAGGGCAATTACTTAATTATGAGCAAGTTCGTTCATCAATTGCAAGAAGATTAGGGATAGAATATGCCGGAATGGTTCATTCTAACAGGAATGTAGAAGGTGTTGTGGAAATGATGCTTGATGCAACTCAGAATTATGATAAACCCATTGACGAAGAAAGATTATTTGGATGGCATGCTGCCCTTTTTCCAACAGGCAGAAGTGGAATGTATAAAATTGATGTGGCTCGTTATCGCCACGGAGAAATGCAAATTGTTTCAGGAGCAATGGGTA
The DNA here is from genome assembly GCA_024762835.1 of Bacteroidota bacterium. Taxonomy (GTDB): domain Bacteria; phylum Bacteroidota; class Bacteroidia; order Bacteroidales; family M50B96; genus JANTGP01. The sequence goes on along the minus strand of JANTGP010000259.1, from coordinate 1,651 downwards.
AAGAAAAAATTCATTATGAAGCTCCATCACCCAAGCGGGTAAAATATGAAATGGATCAATTTCTTGATTGGCTTAATAATAACAATGAAATAGATATGGTAATTAAATCAGCAATTGCGCATTTTTGGTTTATCATTATACATCCATTTGATGATGGTAATGGTCGAATAGTCAGGGCAATTTCTGATTTGCTACTGGCTCGTTCTGACAATAGCTCACAGCGATTTTATAGTTTATCGAATCAAATCTTAATAGAGCGAAAAGTTTATTACAAAATCTTACAGAAAATCCAATACAAAGAAGGAGAAATAACTGAATGGATAACTTGGTTCTTAAACTGTCTATACCGCGCTTTAAAAGATACTGAACAAACAATAGAAAAAGTTCTTTTCAAAGCTGATTTTTGGGATAAACACAAAAACACTATCTTGAATAGTCGTCAACGATTAATGTTAAACAAACTTCTTGACGGATTTGAGGGAAAATTAAAAACTTCAAAATGGGCAAAAATCACAAAATGTTCACAGGACACGGCACTGCGAGATATAAAAGACTTAATTGAAAAAGGAATATTAAGAAAAGAAAAATCAGGAGGAAGAAGTACAAATTATGAATTAAATGATTGAAGCAATAAAACCTTCGCCTTGACAAAAATAAAAATCACTTGCGCCAATTAGCAAAATTACTTAATTCTTAACTAGTTTTTATAGATAGGTGAGGGTTGCAACCCTTTACGTATGCCCTGTGGGGGAGAATTAATGTGAACGAGATGCAAAAAAAAGGGTTGGGGTTCTCCTTTCAGAGAATCAGAGGGCAACAAAGCAAATAGAAAAGAATTTACAAAATTCAGACTATAATGTTCACAAAGCTCTTAAAAAAAGCTTCTAACAATACATATTTTTTATAAAATAAATAATTTGTGGTATTTTTACGAACTGCTGTTGGCAAACATTTAAAACAAACCCTCTGAACACAGATAAAATTATGGATGACAAAATAATAGGACTAAATAAAATACTAAGCCGAATATTAATATGGTTACCTACATTGGTAATATTGCTATTCTATATTCCTAATGCTTTGGACAAATTAATTAATTACGACCAAACTGGAAAAGTGGTGGAAAGTAGTGTCGTAATGATTTCAGCCGGAGTTTTTATTTTAATTGGAACAGTTCTTTTCTTATACAACAGAACGATACTAATCGGAACATCAATGTTAGTTTTATATATGACTTTTATTGTGCTAGTTCATATATATAAAGGAAAACCATCGGAAATTGTAATTCTCATTCTTATAGCAACTGTATTCGCATCATATATTAGACAGCCGAAATTATTTTACCTGGATATCTGACTGGTGATATTGGGCAGAATTACAACATATACTCAAGTCACATAGGTTTTTGGGTTTTTGATTCTTTCTTTTTGCCAATAATCAGGACTATGAGCGGTCAAGATCCATCATCATGTCCTACTACTGGCTGAAGTAGTTTGTGTTGAACTTCATCTTCATGTCTATGTAAGTTAACCAAGATTATTTATAAGATTATCGGCAAAAGGTCTTCAAAGGAGCAAGCACGAGACCTTTGTCTTGGAGCACTCACTTGATATAAGCAGTAACTTTGCATCATCAGATTTTCGCAAACGAA
>JANTGP010000258.1 GCA_024762835.1 Bacteroidota bacterium | reverse complement strand
TAAAGGTTAGTATCGGGGTTTTCATTAAAATCATTAAAATCTATGAAAAGGAATGACTCTTTTTTGAAAAATCGATTATAATATTCAAAAATAAATCTATAATTTCCATAAACAAGATAGTTTTGCATGTCATCTGATTCGGTAAGATTGTCGACAAAAGATGTTTGCAATAATCGAGAAGGTTTGTCGCCTAACTGCTCGCTAACTGCTTGTTCAAAAGATCTATTTTCATTACCTATTCGGCGGAGCATTGAATAATGAGAGTATGCACGCTCAATGGGGTCACGAAGGATAATAATGAATTTAGCATCAGGGAACTGTCGGGCAATACGTTTTGCTGCTATTGGATAGCACATATAATAAGGGCTTGCGCTTCCTTCGATTGTTGTATTGGGTTTTGTTTGGAAGCTATTTGATACATGTGTATCCCACCCCGCTGAAATTAAACCCTTGCTAAGAAAAAAAGGTGATTCCTTATCTGTTGGCATTGATATTTCTGGATGTAATGATAAATACCTCCAAAGTGCAGTAGTTCCCGCCTTCTGGGCGCCAATAATATAAAATTTATTTATAGCCATTTGAATGAACTAACACAAACTCCTGTGTATTTAAAGACTGATTTAGTAAGTAAAATATTTAATGTAATAACACTCAACATGGTAATAATGGCGGCTCCAAGTATATCAAAGAAATATATTGTAAGTGGATTGAAGAATAAGTTTAGTAAAACTACTATTAAAATCAATTTAATTGCGCTTTTTGATTGGTTAATTACAAGCAGTGAAACCATGTTTGCTCCCATTGCTACGCTGGTAAATGATCCAAGCGAAAGAATCAACATAATAGGGTAAGCATCAAGGTAATTTAAGCCAAATACATACGCTATGAACTTTTCTCCAAAAATGATTAAAAAAACTAGTCCTATAGCCGATAATGATAATGCTATTCGAGTTGGATATCTAATAATATTTTCTGCTTCAGGTTGAGGCAACCGAAGAATTTTTTTTAAGTTCGGCGCAAGATAAAAAATAACTGCAGTCAAAGGAATTACCAATACAAGCGAAATTGTGCTTGCTACTTTATAAACTGCAACTTTTTCAGGGTGTGATAATAATCCAATTATTAAAATGTCTAGCTGTGAGTTTAGAATCAGGAGAAAGGAAGGTAGCCCAGTCATGATTATTGTTATGACTCCATTATTTTTTTCTTGATAAAGAGTATTTGCTATGTTGCTCTGATGATTTCTTTTTATATAATTATACTTTTTGATAAACAAGATCAATGGAAAAATAAAACATAAGAAATAAAGGGACAAGATATCTGGCGCATTAAGCAGTTTTGGTGATAGAAAATAAAGTAAAGGTAATGAGGCGATAAATAAAGTGGGGCGGAGCACATTATTTATGAAGTTCACGGTCAAGTTTAATCCTTGGCACCTTAGTGTAGCTCCATGAAAAGAATTTAATGCAGAGATAAGTAGCCCGCCCCATAGGCAAATGAGTATCTGCAATTTATGAGGAAAGCTGATGTTTTGCACGTAAATATATGCAGTAATAAAAAAAAGACTAAATATTGAATAATTTATGATGTATTTTTTTGTAGTTAACCAGTAATTGGAGCCTATAAAGTTCATGTTATTTGTCCCGCATTGAGAAAATAAATAGTTTTCAAGGCCATTTAAGGAAAAAGATTGAAAGATAACAAAGAGTGTTATAATTAATCCCGTTAACCCAAATTCGTTTGGAGTTAGGCTTTTTGATAGGGCGATTATGATCAAGAGCTGACTTAGAGAATAAAACCCTTGAATAGCTATGTTGGCTAGTAAATGGAAAGAATTCTTGTATAGCGGTGGTTGCATTATTTTCCCTTAACGCTCATCAAGTTTGTCATAAGGTGTTTTTTTGTTAAAGCGTTTACGAAAGAATTTCTTTGTTAGCTTCATATCACCTTCTCTCGTATAACAGCTTTAGATGTATTCTGTTAAACCCATTAGCTTATTCTTGTTTATATGTGTCTACTTTATCTGTTTTTTAGTCATCTATAAATATTATATTAAAGTCAGTCACGATATTTTATGAGCTTCGCTGGTAAACCGCCAACTATTGAATATGCTTTTACATCTTTGTTTACAACAGCCCCTGCTGCAATTATGCTGTTTTCTCCAATAGTGACGCCACTAAGTATTACAACATTGCTTGCTATCCATGCGCCATCATTTATTGTTGTATCTTTACGGTTTACACCCTGCTCATTGATTGGTTTTTCAATATCACTAAATACGTGATTTTCTGTATAAATTTGTGTTCCAGGTCCAATAATTACGTTGTTACCAATATTAAGAAATCCGCTTGCTTGTAAAAAACAACCTTGTGAAATGCCTACATTATTTCCAATTTTCATACCATTTCCAATATTGTTTAATAATCCGGAAACTATAACAGTATTTGCTTTTATTGTTACGTTGTTTCCAATAGTTATTCCTTTTCTAGTTAGGCCATTAATTCTGACGCCATCTTCTATTGTTACGCTATTTCCTAAAGTAATTTTATTTAAGTGACGAATATGCGTTCTTTTGCCAATAAAAATCGTTCCTGATTTTTTAAAAAATAATTTAAATATGCTTCCGCGTATTAGCTGTATAAATTTTTCAGAGGCCTCAATGTACAAGTCATATTTCGTTATAGATAGGTCAAGTGTGTAATTGCGCTTGCCAAGCAGAGAAATTAATTTATTTAATAGTTTACGCATTTGTATTGAGAAAAACGAATATCCTATATGGTTTATTTAGTAGTTTGGCCCGATTTTTTGCGGGCAATAATAATTTGGCTTATATATCTAAGGTTGAAAGAATGTAATAACAAATTTATAGGGAATAAAACTAGGTTAATTGGTTTTTTCGTTTTATTTAAAAATCTTCTTATAATAATTGAAGCTTGTTTTTGTTTGAATTCACCACCTCGAAGACTACTTTCATCAGAGCTACGGAGGATGCTGCCAACATAGTTTCTTATTAAATCTGATAGACTCATTTGTTCAGATGAAAATACCTTTTCTAAGCCCATATTGTTAATATATGACTTTAATGATTTTGGTGTAAACCTTGATAAATGATGAGGTGGGGAGTCTAGGCGAGGTCTCCAGCACATATTTTTGTTTGGTGTTGATACGATAATGATCCCATCGTCATTTAATATGCTACATGCATCAACTATCAAATCGTCAATGTCTTCTAAATGTTCAATCACTTCAAATATTGTTATCACATCGAACTTACTAGCTTGTTGAGGTAGAGATTTTAAGTTGGTTTGAAATATTTTTTCTTTTAAATTATAATTTTCGTGTCCATATTTAATTGCTTTTTCATTAAAATCAATTCCATAAGCATCATGCCCTTTGTGTAATAATTCCTTAACAAAGAAACCATTAAAGCATCCGACATCTAAAATTTTTAGTTTTGTGTTCTTAAAGTTAGAATCTATGTATTTCATGGCTGTAAAATGATTCCATTGAAGCAAGTCAGTGT
>JANTGP010000257.1 GCA_024762835.1 Bacteroidota bacterium | reverse complement strand
TGTGTTTTTGCTTTATATTCTCTTGCAACACAAGCCGCCCCGACATATCGTATAAATAAAATTGAGAGTTGTTGTAATCTGTGTATAATGTTAAGTTAATGCAATCGGTGCCCGGGTTAGGGAAAATGACTATTGGGTTTGGATTAATATCTATTATTTCATTTGGCAAATACCCTGTGTTACAATTAAAGATATCACTATCATACGTTGTATTATCTCCAAGTTGTCCTTCGTAGTTAGCACCTGAAGCACATAATACATCTTTTGAAGACTTTAGCCCAATTGTATGAAACCCATATATATAACCATTTGAACTTATTCCATCTGCAGCAGTAATACAATCCCAATTATTATCTGTTCCTATTTGTATAATATTATTTTGTTGTATATTATCACCGGTTCCCAATTGACCATAATAATTGTAGCCCCAACCGTAAAGAGTGCTGTCATTTGTGATGGCAAAAGCATAGCTTGAGCCAGCCGTAATTGTTGACCATGATATTGAATCTCCTATCTGCGAAGGATAATTAACTTGATTTGTTGTGCTATTTCCAAGTTGACCATTTCCATTATAGCCCCATGTCCATAATGTATTGTCTGATTGTAAGCCAACCGAAAATTCAAAACCTGCTGCAATGCTACACCATGAATACTCATTACCAATTTGAATAGGTGTTTCGCTTTGTGTAATTGTACTGTCCCCCAATTGCCCTGTAAAATTGGCACCCCATGACCATAGACTTCCATCGTTCTTAATTGATAAACTATGTCCACCACCGGTGGATATCATAATCCAAGTATTTTCATTACCAACTTGAGTTGGTGTGTTTTTATCATTAGAATTTCCTAATCCAAGTTGTCCATAAAGATTAAAACCCCAAGCCCATAACGAACTGTCATTTTTAATAGCTAGAGAATGAGCTTGACCGGCAGAAACAGTTTTCCAATTTGTATCTGCACCAATTTGTACAGGATGATAATAAGAGATGTTATTACCAGTACCAAGTTGGCCATTTCCGTTTAATCCCCATGCCCATAATGTACCATCTGATTTTATTGCTAAACAATGAACAGAGCCGGTTGTAATATCTATCCAATTTGTGTCTTCACCAATTTGTATAGGTTCATATTCAGTATCTGTATTATCAATTCCAAGTTGTCCATTGCCATTGAAACCCCATGACCAAAGAGTTCCGTCCGAGCGTAAAGCAACCGAAAATTCAGTTCCACAGGCAACCTTTTTCCAGTTAAGTTGGGATAGAGCTATGTTACTATACATAAGAATAAGTAATGATGCAATAGATATTATTTTTATATTATTCATAATGAGATGAAAATTATTAATTAATTATTTTGTTTTGTTAGAAAAAATAAGAACAAGATAGTGTTAGATGGTCAAGGTTGTCAGCAAATGAGCTAGTTGTCGACGAATTTGCTGATTTCCATTTGCTTTGATATAAATTATATGAGTATGATATACGTATTGATGTATAGGTTTTTATGGAATCATTTTTTATTTTAAATATTAAGCTTGGTTTTGCCGAATGTGATGAATTATATAACTGTAATATATTTGTAAAATCGTTCTGGCTAATATTTGAAATATTTAGGGGATTAGATTTAAGATAAAATATTGCACTATATGTAGAATATTCATAACCAAGTCCAATATATAATAAGTCATTGTAAATACTAAATATTTGTCTATAATATAAAAGGCTTTGACTTGTTATATTAAAACTGGTTCGTGGAGTAGTATTTATATCATTTGATATATATGTATGAATGCTGTAATCAATACTCAATAAGTTTTTCATATATATAGAATTTATTCCTCCTTCAATTCCTAATAAATAATTATTTAGTTCGGGTAAATTATTCTTTCTGAATTCTTTATTAATATTAAAGTCATTGAAATACGATAATACTATTGAAGCAAATGAATCAAACTGAATTTTATTTGTTTCATTATTCTGCCCAAATAAAGAGAATGATGAAAATAAAAAGAAAAAACAGCTTATACTTACCGCAACATTAATTAATAGTTTGCTCATAATTATTAAATTATAAAATTTCAAATATGTTGATCTTTTCTGTTAAAAACCAACCCGTCTTTCGACGGATTAATTTAAAAGAAATAGAGCTAAAATTTTGTTCTCATTTAGTTTAGTTTCCAAAAACATTCCAATAATATGCACCTATTCTAGAGGTAGACATGAAACCTAATAAATATATTTTCTGCATCTCGGCATAGTTTGAGTCAGTTATAATATTTTCAATACTAATTGAATAACTCGCAAAGCTTGTATATGAATCAGATAATTCCATGGCATCTATATAATCAAGCAATATTTCTTTTGAATCATAGGTAATATCACCAAGTTCGAATAAATCAACTATTACGGTATTAATATCAGTTATATATTCATTATCATAGTAATCTTCCCATGTATCAATATATGTGTTATAAGGGAAGAAAAATTCTATAGTATCTGCATCATATTCGTTATCACTAAAATAATTCAAGCTTTCATTATAAAATAAAACTAAGTCCACATCATAAGGTTCAATATTGTTATGTTCTAAGTTGTAATAATTTTTGAAAATATTATAATGAGAAATACCTATATTATCATATTGATTATTATTATTAAATATAGCATTATTTGAGTCGCCAGATCCTTTGTTTAATTTTTCAGCTTCCGCAGCTGATGCAAGACTGCCAATAACTGTACCTCCAATAATAGCACCGACACCTGCTCCCACACCGGTGGCAAGTGTTGCAAGAGCAGCACCTGAAACAGCTCCACCGACAAATCCTTTTGCATCTGCATAAACTATTTGCCAAAATTTTCCTCTATTAATATCAGGTAGTTTTGAAATGTAGTTATTGGTAATATCCTTTGTCTGGTTTAGTACTGAAACTATGTGCAAATTGGCCAAATTATCCATTGAGTTTGTTTTACAAGAGTTTAAATCAGTTAATTTAACAGTGCTAATAGAATCTTTCTCGCAACTTGTTTAAAAAAGCAAAACACTAAAAATAAGCAATCCGCCTATTAAATACAATATATTTTTCATAATTTTACAATGTTTTTAATTAAACAATAGCCGGGTACAGTAATAGTGCATGTTTAGAACGACCGGTTCGGGGCATGTGTTTATTACCTGCCCGGCTTAATACTTTTATTTTTTTCCAATTCTTGGCAGAAAATATTTCATCTCATCATGCTTCAATTGGGAAAAACATGACGAGTAGCTTTAACGAACTTATTTTTCCCTAAATGAATCCCGATAGCTATCGGGAAATAATTTTTCTTTCCAATTGTTATCGGAAGTATATTTATTGGATAATTCGTTTTCTTGAGTATCCGCCGGTTGTCGGACAGGTGTATGTATGTATGTATGTATGTATCCGCCAGTAGTCTGACACGTGTATGCGGTTGACTACCTGCAAAGGCAGAAATAGAAATTGCTTTATGTGGGCAAATAATACCATACAAAAGTTGTTTTAAAAAGGATCAGCTATT
>JANTGP010000256.1 GCA_024762835.1 Bacteroidota bacterium | reverse complement strand
ATTTTTTTCGTTTATAATGATTCTGCGTTATTTGATTCAGAAAGGTTTTTGTTCCAATCAGTTCAAATTTCAGTTCGTTTGGTAATTCAGCAAACAAAGAAGAACCACCACCTAATAAAATCGGAATTGTTGTAAGTACCATTTCGTCAATTAAGTCTTCTTTTAGAAAATTTTTTATTGTGGTTCCTCCGTCAATGTAAAGTCTTTTAAATCCTTTTTCATTAATTTGATCTAATATTTCTGTTAGTGTTCCTTTGACCAGGAATGCTTTTCCTTTATGACTTTCAGGTATTTCTTTTAATTTATTACTCAATACGAAAACTGGTTTTTCATAGGGCCAATCAACATCAAATCCGAGTACAGTTTCAAATGTTGTTCGTCCCATAACAAGTGCGTCAATTCTCTTGTTAAATTCTACATATCCCATATCATCATTGTCGGGGTTTGGTATAGAATACAACCAATCAATTCCGCCATTTTTGTCCGCAATATATCCGTCTATACTTGTCGCAATAAATACGCTATTTTTCTTGTTCATTTTTTTAAGCTCTATTGTTCTATATTGAGACTAAGGTCAAATTTTGTTGTTTTAGGGCCCATGCAAACCCCTCGATAAGTGCATAGAAACCCTAAACCCGGCATGTAGTTCAATACCTACTCATCGCTGGGTTCCCGCCATAGCGGGACAGGCATTGCAGACCGCTCATAGTACAATTTATTAACCAAAGTGCAATGATAGAATAATCAGTAAATCTATTCCTTTGTATAGTTATCTTTAATCCATTTCTTAAAGATAAAACCGACAAAAGCACCATAAGACAAAAACCCGCCAAGTGTATAAATATTCCAGAATAATTGGTTTTTATTTGCGATAGACTCATACATTAACGGATGAGAAATATCCCAAAGTGAAATAATCAACCACAGTATAAAACCATATAACAAGCCTTTAAGAGCACCTGAGAAATTCATATACCTTACTAATCTCGAGTATATTAAAGTAAAAATAATACCAAAGAAGCCACCAATAACTAATTTGGTCCAGAAGAAATAAAAGGCATTGATCTGATCAGGCTCAAACTTACCTTCCGGGACCATTTGTGGACCATAGACTATCCTTGATGCAATAGCTCCACTTAAAAACAATGCAATGCCCATAATAAGACCTGAAATTAAACCTACCAGAAGAACTTTTTTCATTTTCATTATTTAACTCCTTTAAATAGATTCCTATATGTTATATTATTTGAGTTATATCTTTTTATCAGCATTTTGACTAACGTTGGCGGGATGAAATCGTGGGAGATTATGTGCTACTTACCTGTCCAGTCACACCGAGCTTGATGCGCGGCAGAATATTTGAATAACCACGTAAACCCCAATGTTTTACACCGCGTGTTGAGCTAAATTCCTGCGGGATAGCTCTTTTTTCAAAGTTATAAAACTATTTTAATACTGCAATCTTATAATTGTAATTATTAACCATTAAAAACTTACAATTATGAGAAAAAAGACAAGTCCGGGTATTGTAGAACGTGCCATTGAATGAGTTCAAGAGTTCGAAAAGGTTGCCATCAAACTCGAACAACAGGTAGAACTGCGTGGCCAGAGTAAAAGTACACTTCAAAATTACATCCGCCGCATTGCTTTATTGTGTTTGCACTTTGGAAAGTTGCCCGAATGTAATCGGTAAATAAGAATGTACCCTTTTCAGCAATTAAGGATGTACATTATCCAGAAAATAAGGATGTACATTTTATCTTTCCCAACAGCTAAAAAACAAGCAAACCCCTCGATAAGTGCATAGAAACCTTAAAACCGGCATGTAGTTCATCACCTACTCATCACTGGGTTCCTGCCATAGCGGGACAGGCATTGCAGACCGCTTATAGTACTATTTATTGTAGCTCGTTTATTTCTAAAAATATGTTTTCACGGCAAATTCATATTGTTCAATAAATATTCTCTTAAAAATTGTAATATTATTCTGTTCATAGAACAATAACATAGCTTTCTTGTAATCAACACTATCAACCGTTCTATATGAGATAGGACAAAATTTATGATTTATCAATATTGCATTACTTACAATTCTTGCTGTTCTCTTATTTCCATCAACAAATGGCTGAATGTATGAGATAAGAATTAGCCCAAGAAGTGTTTGTTCAAAAACATTTTCTTTTTTGTTTATTAAATCACAAGTCAAGGATAAAGCTTCTTTTATTTGAAATTCATTGTCGATTGGTCGATAATTGGTTCCTGAAATACCTACTCGTCTTTTTCTTATATTTCTGTCAACTGTAAGTTCTTTTGTTAAAATACTATGAATATCTTCAATTTTCGATACCGACAGGGGAAATAAATAATCAGGATTCTCAATTATGAAATCAATCGCATTTTTGTGATTCAGCAACATTACGGCTTCTTCTTTTGATTTTCCTGCCGCAGTTTTCTTTTCCTTCAATAGTCTTTCTGTTTCCAGCAACGAATAGGTGTTTCCTTCTATTTGGGATGATTTCCAGCTTAAATCAATAGCAAGACGTTCTAATTCTTTTTTTATTTCAAATTCACTTAATTCGGAAATGTTTGTTTCAAACTCTTTTTGTAAACCGGTTAATCGAATTAATTCATCTTCCGTGAGTAATTTTGTTGTAGGAAAAATTTCCGTTAATAATGAGAAATTGAAATTCTCAATTATTGTTCTTTCGTCTATCTCTTTTTTGTAATAATTTTGAATGTCAATTTCGCAAAACAGATTATAATATGGTGATAGTCTATATCTTGTTGCTTTTCCTTTTCCAGTTGAAAATATTAACTTCTTCGCCACAAGTTTTGATAAAATTCTTTTAATTGTGGCAATACTCTTTTTCTCAGATATTCCTTGTCTGATTTCTACAGAAGAACTTTCCTGATTTTGTTCTAAAAATTTTAATATTAAGTTTTCTATTTCCATCTTGCTTATTTAGCTCACAAAGATATTAAATTCCGCTCATTATTTCAAATTTTTAAGCTGTATCTTTATTTTAAATGAGCTACAAAGGTTTGGCTATGCGCAGTGTGAAGGGTATTGCGTGTAGGTTTTATTAGCGGTTTGTTGTTTATCTTTTATCAATCTTTTACAAATTCACAATATTAGAAATTTGGCAATCCAGTCAGCATCTCTCCTGTCTCTAAATAATGATTCATTGCTTTCTCCCACGAATCCATCATTATTTCATATTCTTTTTTTGTAAAATCCTTCAAAGCTTTGTCGCCAATTTCGCTTAATGATGTCTTAGAATATGTTAATACAGCTTTGGTTTTACTTTCTTTCATTGGAATAAGTTGTATTTCCAGTTTGGTAACCAAAACATTGGGTATGTGATAATACATCACGACATGGCCTTTTTCAATGTCATAGTCACTTACTATCCAAACTACATTTTTATCACCATGCGAAGTAATAAAAATACAGTCTTTTTCAACTAACCCACAGTTACTATACACAACTTTGGGGTTCCAGTTTTCAGTCCAATCCATTTCCCTTACCGGACAATAAAGAGGCATTAT
>JANTGP010000255.1 GCA_024762835.1 Bacteroidota bacterium | reverse complement strand
GATAAAAAAAAACACATGAAAAATTAGCTTTTTATCATGTAAATAAAAAAGGTAAAATTTATCAATTTTTGTTATATTCTTCTAATGCAGAAATGAGTTTATGGTAAATCTCGTTTTTCCGCTGTTGTCTTTTTTGCAATGTAATTTTACCGGTAGATTTATATCCACCAACATAATAACGTTGATACCAAGGAAAAACAGTAAAATATGCATCCAAAAGTGAATATTCATGTGCCACATAACCAAAAAGAGTGAACAAACCGGCAGTTAATATAAATGAGTTAAGTGCATTTTTATAATCACCTACATAAAGTTGGCCTGTACCCGGAATTACCAAACTCATGATTTTTGTCACCTTCGGATTATAACGTTTGAGCTTTTGTGTTTCGTCAAATATCTCTGTAAGCCTATTTATATATAGTGTATTCGTTGAGTCGTGCAGAGCAGAAAAATATTTATAGGAACGATCAAAGTCTTCAGTTTGAAAATAAATAATTCCCGAATAGAAATTCTTTTTCCTTGCGAAATAATTTGAAAGGCTGTCGGGCAGATTGTATAACTCGATTATGGCGAAATTATAATTAGCATACAATATATATAATCCGGTTTTCTTAAAGATAATATCATTCTTTACGCTATCTGATTTACTAAGCAGGTAGGCAATGTCATAAGCTTTGAGAGCCTTTTTCAGATTTCCCGTTTTTTTGTAACACTCTGCCAGATTCAAATTTACCTGAGAGGCATTGTAGGATGGATTAAAAAATAATACTCTGGTAAAACTTTGAATTGCAAGTTCGTAATTTCCTTCATTCATATTTTTTTGAGCAAAATTATAAGTCTGCTCAAGAGTCTGAGAATAAAGGCTTCCGTAAAGTAAGCTAATCAATATTATTATATACTTCTTCAAGCTGGTGATATATTGAATGATTAATTGTTTCGTTATATTTATTGGCAGCTTTGTACGAGCCATAGATATTACCACTATAAAAGCCTAATGCAATTCCACCGTATATCCAGCCATATGCACTATTTATTCCTTGTTTATCGAAACCCCTGTATGATTGCCAAACAGCAATACCGGTAAACAACAAAGAGAATAAGCCGTCTTTCCAATATCCGGAATAAACCTTGCCGAGCCCGGGAACAAGCATAGACATCCCGCTGCTAAGAAGTGGACTTTTATATTTAATGTCTTTTGTTTGCTTGGCAATAGCAGATAATTGTAAAAAAGATAAATCATCAATACTCTGCGATTGCTCAGATATTCGCCTTGCCTCTTCCCAATTTTGTGCAAACAGCTCAATCGACAGACTAAACAGTGCTTTATCGTTTTTATGAAAGGCGGGGTAATGTAAAAGAAAAGCTCTGGCAGAATCAAGCTCATTTTGTCTTATTAACACAATAGAATATTGTCTGGCAATATCAACAGGCATTTTCTCCGTTTTAGGAAATAAGTTATTAATCTTATAACGGGCAAAAGAAAAATCACCAATCTTATTATATGATTTTATCAGTCGCAACTTTGCCACAAAGTCTGTTGTATCAAGAAAGACTATTCTCTCATACTCTGCAGCTGCATTAGGATAATCCATGCTGCGATATAGAAAATCAGCATATGATTTTGAGTTTTGCAGACTGTAAATATCATTTTGAGCAAAAAAGCTAAAAGACAAAGACAGGAAAAATACTATTAATAGAAGTTTATTCATTTATGATATGGTATTTAATATCCCGTACGGGGTCAATAAGGGTATTGTTAGAATAATTCTTTGGATAATCTTCGGGGCTCAGACTATTGCATCGTGAAAAGCGATCGAAAAAATTTATAATACCAACGAGCACTCCCTGGGATTTTATAGCATGAATTGCATATACCGAACAAGAAGGTGTAAAGCTGCACTGGCTGGCATCCTGAGATGAGAGGAATTTTTTGTAAAACAAAAAGGCTTTTGAGAAAACAAGGTCATACTCATTTTTGTATTCCCTTACATTCTTATACAAGTCCTCTTGATGTACTTCATTAATATTTGCCAGACTTTGAATTTCTTCAATAGTTTGAGCAGACATAGAGAAATTATCTACCAGAAGGTACAGGATAATCGTAAAAATAATTATTACCCATTTCATTTATCTTGATATTTCGATGCGTTGTTACTTTAATTGTTTTTTTATCGAGTACAAACATATATTGTATCATCTTTGCAGGAAACTCTACCCCGTCAATATTTGTATAGTTCTCAAAAAAATACTTTGATAAGATTATTCCTTCTGAATCAAAGTTTATCATTCCTGTAAGCTTCTTATCTTTTTGAGACAACATTAATTTTCCTGCAGTCTCATCGTCCGGCAAATCCCATGTTGTTATTATCAAATCACTATCTTTTTCCAATTCCTCAAGTTTATAAGGTGTTTCTTTTAATCCGTAAAACTCCAGAGTATTATTTAAACATAGATTATAAACGGTAAAATCAATGGGTACGGTTGCAGGGCTTGTATTAACAAGTGAATCATCTTTAATAATGTACACCAGTGAATCTGATGCAACAATAATAATTTTGTTAGGGAAACTAATATCCAGAACAATTTTCCTGATATTCTTATCGAAATAAACATGACCGATAGTCAAAATTTTATTACCGGCGATATCTTTTTCTTTTATAGAAAAATCAGCCTCGATACGGGAAAATGTTTGGGCATAAATTTGCAAAGCACTTGAAGCCAGAACAAATGTCAATAACAGAAACTTAAAGTGTTGAATAATTCTCACCTAATAACCTTAATTTTGAAATTTATCAATTAATACCCTGTATATAAAGATGTACCAGGTGTTGGATTGGCAATTGCAGCTATTGAACCTAATAGGCTGCTTATTACTACTCCAATCCAATATGATAATTTTTCATTATTACTTTTTTCATCACTAATAGCAACTAAAAAAAATCCAATTGGGCTACAACAGAATCCCCACGCGAAAGCACCCCATTCCATATCGTCAACACCAAACATAGCCTGAACAGGACTTGCACATTTCATATTTTCAAGGTCAATTCTGTTCAACCAGTCAATATCCATTTGCTCGAAATCGGCAATAGTAAGATTTTGGTTCCCAATAAACATGCTTTCTAATGACTGAAGGTCTGAGAATTCATTTTGTAATTCATCTGCATTATAAGAAAACTTATCTGCGTTGCCAGCATAGGACGAGAGACATGTTGAAAAAAACAATAAAATAACAAACAGCTTTTTCATATTTGATAGAAATAAGTTTCAACAAATATAACAAAAATCAAATGTGATGAAGAAAACAAATGTCCAAAAGGAAATGATTCCTTTTGGACATTAATTAAATTTTCTTAGGATTATTCTTAATATGCATAACCGCTTGAAGCACCACTAATTGCACCTAAAACGAAATTAACAGCAACTCCAATCCAGAATGAAATTTTCTCATCACTACTTTTATCATCTTTAATAGCAACAACAAAGAAACCAACAGGACAGCAACAAAAACCCCAAGCAAATGCAGTCCAGTCCATATCTTCAATACCAAACATAGC
>JANTGP010000254.1 GCA_024762835.1 Bacteroidota bacterium | reverse complement strand
TCCGGTGATTTATTCGGTTTACAAAAAACATTTGAAATAGCAGCTTACTTATCAATTGGCTCAATCCCTTTTGTATTTTTCTTTAAACGATGGATATAAAGATTATTACTTTTATAACTTAGATTCTTACAAATCAAAAAAAAAGAAAAGCCTGAATTATTGACTTATAAAAAAATTTCTTCTTTGGGCTTTAAAGATAAAAATATACATTTGCCCGACAATTAAAAGCCACCTTAGCTCAGCTGGTAGAGCAGCTCATTCGTAATGAGCAGGTCGCGGGTTCGAGTCCCGTGGGTGGCTCTTTTTCTTAAAAAAAAGGAGAAACTTATCAGGTCTCTCCTTTTTTTTTATTTAATAAAATTATTTTATCTATTCTTCTTCATTTCCGGCTATTTCGCTGTCTACCAAGATTCGTCCGCAATATTCGCAAACTATTATCTTCTTTCGTGTACGGATATCTAATTGTCTTTGAGGCGGGATTTTATTAAAACAGCCACCACAAGCATCACGTGAAACCGAAACTACAGCAAGGCCATTTCTGGCATTATCCCGTATTCTTTTGTAAGCAGTAAGCAATCGTGGTTCAATTAAGGTTTGAATCTTATCAGATTTCTCTAATAAATTATCTTCCTCTTTTTGGGTCTCAGCAATAATTTCTTCCAGTTCAGCCTTCTTATGAGATAAATCTTCATTTCTTTCAGCAAGTACTTCAATTGAATTCTCAATAATCATATTCTTCTCAACAATCTGGGCATTAAACTCACGAATATGCTTTTCGCTCAACTCAATCTCCAGATTCTGAAACTCAATTTCTTTTGTAAGAGAATCGAATTCACGATTATTCCTTACTTTCATTTGCTGATCGGTGTATTTTTCTATAAGAGCTTTTGATTCGGCAATCTCTGTATTCTTGCCGGCAATAGCAATACCGATATTCTCAACTTCTTCTTTTAGATTACTAATTCTTGTCTCAAGACCGGCAATCTCGTCTTCAAGATCTCGTACCTCAAGAGGTAATTCCCCTCTGAGAATCTTAATCTTATCAATATGCGAGTCGTTTAGTTGAAGCTCGTATAAAGCTTTTAATTTTTCCTCAACCGTAAGTTCTTTAGTATTTACCATTTGTTTTAATAATGAGATTTTAAAAATATGAAACCGGGTTAGTTTTCACCTCCGATAAACAGGTCGCAAATTTAGGGAATTTTTTTGTAAGTAATTCATAAAAAACTTCTTTAGTATATTGCTCGCTTTCATAATGGCCAATATCGGCAATTACAATCTTATTTTCAGCATCAAAATACTCGTGATATTTAAAATCTGCCGACACAAAAAAGTCTGCTCCTGCCGATATTGCTTTACGCAACAGGAAACTACCCGTTCCACCACAAACAGCAACTTTCGACACCTTTCTGCCTAACAGATTAGTATGTTTTATAAGTCCTGTTTCAAACTTATTTTTCAATAATTGTAAAAATTCTTTCTCGTCTAAGGGGTTCTCAAGTTTTCCTATCATTCCAATTCCCGCAAAGGCATATTTATTTTCAAGACGATAAATATCATAGGCCACTTCTTCGTAAGGATGAGCATTTTTTAATGCCCGAATAATTGTTGATTGCTTAGCTCTCGGGAAAACTGTTTCAAGACGGCTTTCTTCTTCAATATGTAATTTGCCTTTTTCACCAATAAATGGTTTTGTTCCTTCACCTGCTCTGAAACTGCCATGCCCAACACCCGAATAGCTACATTGATCGTAGTTACCAATATGCCCTGCTCCGGCTTCAAATAAAGCTTTTCTGACAATCTCTGTTGAGGATACCGGAATATAGCAAACCAATTTCATGAGCTCATCTTTCATTGGAGACAAAACTCTACAATCCTGCAATCCGATTTTCTCACATATTTTTGAGTTTACCCCGCCAAATACACTATCAAGGTTAGTATGTGCTGCATAAATAGAAATGTCATTCTTTATGGCCTTTATAACAGTACGTTCAACATAATTTCTTCCGGTTAACTTTTTAAGCCCTGCAAAAATTACAGGGTGATGTGCAACAATAAGATTACATCCTTTTTCTACCGCTTCGTCAACAACATCCTCTGTCACATCAAGGCTGATTAATACCCCGTTTAGCTCTGTATTGTAATTTCCTACAATCAAGCCTGCATTATCGTATGATTCCTGATAAGACAAGGGGGCTAATTCCTCAAAATAATTTGCAATATCTTTAACTTTCATTTCAAAATTTTATCAATTTAGCATTAACTGCTGTTAACTTTTTAACTCTTCTTTTAAAGCTTCAAGCATATTCTTAATATCCTTTAAACATTCAACAAGCTCTGTATCACGCGACACTCTATCATGTTCATTCTTTAACTTTTGCTTTGCACCTTTAAGAGTCATTCCATTTTCTTTTAGCAGATGATGAATTTCTTTTAAGTTTCTTACATCTTCTGGTGTAAACAACCGATTTCCCTTTTTATTTTTCTTTGGTTTTAAGACATCAAATTCCTTTTCCCAATAACGTATTGTTGAGGTATTCACACCCAACATTTTTGCCATCTCACCAATTGAATAAAACAGTTTCTCTGCTTTCATAAATATTTATTATATATTCTTTCCAAAATTAGTATTTTTTTTAAATTGCAAAATATTAATTACACATATTAAATATGGACATTGAAAAAATATGCACTTCAGTTATTAAGCTCAACTATCAGGTAAAAGAATATATCTCGGCAGAACAGAAGAAATTTTCTATCGACAAAGTAAAATCAAAGGGACTACACGATTTTGTATCATTTGTTGACACAACATCCGAAAAACAAATAGTTTCAGGATTAAAGAAAATTCTTCCCGAAGCAGGTTTTATAACCGAAGAAGGTACCGAAACAATTACAAAAGAAGATTACAATTGGATTATCGACCCACTTGATGGAACAACAAATTTTATTCACGGATTATCACCTTACGCAATAAGTATTGCTTTAATGCATCGTGAAAAAATAATTCTCGGTATTGTTTACGAAATTAGTCTCAACGAATGTTTTTATGCCTGGGATGGTAGTCCTGCTTACCTAAACGGAAAAGTTATAAAAGTTTCTGATGCAGCTCATATTAAAGATTCTCTTATTGCTACGGGCTTCCCATATTACGACTATTCAAGGATGGATTCGTTTATGGATAGTTTTGACTATTTTATGAAAAACTCTCACGGACTAAGAAGGCTTGGCTCTGCAGCTACCGATTTAGCATATGTTGCCTGTGGACGCTTTGATGCATTTTACGAGTACGGGCTTCAGGCATGGGATGTTTCTGCCGGTGCTTTCATTGTACAACAAGCCGGCGGAAAAGTGGCAGATTATAAACAAGGAAACAATTATATTTTCGGTAAAGAAATTATTGCGAGCAATGCAAATGTATTTAATGAGTTTGCATCTAAGATAAACGAGTTTTATGACAGGTAGTTAGTGTTAATTTTGATGCCGGCTCTCTCTCACCGGGCAACTACTTTATTAAACTTCAAACAAGTAAGGATGCTATTACTAAAGCTATACAGATTGTGAAGTAAAAAAATACGGCTGCAATCGGATT
>JANTGP010000253.1 GCA_024762835.1 Bacteroidota bacterium | reverse complement strand
CTACTGAGGACTGCCTACTGCAACCTATCAAATCACCTGTCCATAAGCTATTTTTCACTATCTCCAGCAAACACCCTCCCCAAGACTGCCGACTGCCGACAGAGGACTGCTGACTTTCAAATCCCCACTATCCCTTACAAGCTTCCTCATCAACCAGCCAACCCCCACTAAGCGACTGCCTACTGAGGACTGCCGACTGCGAACTTTCAAATCACCCACCCATAAGCTATTTTCCACCGCCTCTAACAAACTCCCACTCAAAGACTGCCGACTACTCTCGAGAACAGGGTAATGAGTTAGGATCAAATGATTTAATAAAACCTGTATATATAATACCAATCTCAAATGCTCCAACCGAATTTGTATACGCCTGTATTTCGGAAATATTTGCATCGAAGCTAAAGCCAAATAAAAATTTATTTACTGAAAGGCCAACAGAAATAATAGCAGCATCGGTTTGGCGGTTAAATCCCGAACGAACAGAGCCACCAAGTGTAAGATAATTAACATGGTTCGGGTTTCTGTCAAAAATAAATTTGAACTGAATTCCTCCGAGTAAATTATCAGCTTTTTGCAAGCGTTGGTAATAAAAGATTGGAATTATATGAAATTTATCGTTTGCAATAAAACGTCCGCCAATACTATACATAGAACGTATTTTTAGTCTTCCGGAAGCTTTTGTAAATTTTTCTTTAGGGTTATTTAAATGAAAATAAGAAATTCCAATCTCCGGCTCAAACCTACCAATTTTTCTCTTCCATAAAATACCGGCATTCATGTCAAGGTAGTTTATTGTTTCGTCAATTCCATTTTCCATTGATGGCAGGTTTGGGTTAATAGTTCCGGTACTCCAGTCAAACTGAGTTCCGTATGTTGCATTGTTAAATTGCTTAAAGACCCAGCCCAATTGCAAACCGCCTCGAACAATATTTTTTCCAATTATCTTTCTATATGATGTGCTGAGCAAAACTTTAGAAACCGACATAGATATTGAGCTTGATTTGTCTTGAACAACAATTCCCCCAATATTTAAATCTTTAAACAGATTATCGGCTTTTTGGTCGTATCCTAAAGCAACAGTTTGGTAGCCGGGGTTGGCAAATTTCTTCCATTGAGAGCGGATAATATTACTCAACTGCCAACTTCCCGAAAAATTGCCGGTGATTGCAGGATTCAATAATTGAGGTGTTAAATGATTTTGAGAAAAGTGTATATCCTGAGAATATCCAACATTAAAAACTAATGTTAATAAAATAAAAAGCACTATGTTTTTAATATAGCCCATTATCTAATTAAGTTTATATATCCTCTTTTTTCTAAAATCTGGTCTAACCATGTTTTTACTTTTGCTATATATATGTATGTGTCGTTTGGTTGGTCTTTACCTTTGTATGTACCATCCCATCCGCTATTTATATCATTTCCATAATAGACAAGCTCGCCCCATCTGTTATAAATTTTAAATTCAACTATTTCTTTTATTCCCCAGCCTTGCAGATAAAAAATATCGTTTATCATATCTCCGTTAGGAGTAAATACACTAGGTAAATCAAATGAGGTTTCGGGTTTAACAATAATTGTATAGGTATTTGTAACATCAAAACAATTTGTCACGGTATCAATTAAGTTTACAGTATATGTATTGTCATTAAAAGTTAAAGCCCATGGGTCGGGAATATAATAATTATCAAGAGTTGTATCCGGATTCCATGTGTAATTAATGTAATCACCAAACCAAGCATCAAGATGAACGGATTGTCCGATAATGATTATGGTATCCCAGTTTATTGCGGGAGGGTCGGTTATTACAACAACGGTTTGAGAACCCGAACCTGAGCAGCCATAGCCATCAACAATATCAACATAGTAAGTTTGAGTTTGTGTTGGAAAGACAATTGGATGTGCTTCATTTTGATTGGAGAATTGCTCTTCTGGTGTCCAGAAATATGATGTTATTCCGCCTTCTGCAGAAACATTCATAGTGTAAGAGTCGCCCAGGCATATTGCAGCATAGGGAGCAATCAGTACAGCATCGGCACGAACCTCAACTATTTTTGTTGTTTCATCATTGCAATTAAAAGTATTGTCCGAAGCATTTAATGTGACCGAATAAAATCCTGAATTTGGATAATACTTGGATACAATTGCATTTGTATAACTGCTACCATTATTAAAAGACCATGTAATGTTATCAGCATTAACTGAGGTATTGAGAAATGTAATTGAATCGCCATGACAAATAATAAGATCGGGATGATCTGTTGAAATAAAGTCAGCAAGAACTTCGGGATGAAAATTTATAATTTTTGATCTTGTGTCCTGACAGTTTTCTGATGAAAAAATTAAAGAAACATATGTTTGACCGCCACTTGGGTAAAAGCCAGCCGGATAAGTATAAGTTATTGTTCCGGTAAAATTAGTGCTATCAACCTGTCCATCGCCAAGATCCCAAAACCAGCTATATACATTACTTGTATCAATAAGCTCAAGTGTTATTTCTTCGCCTTGACAGATTATGGGTGGTGATATGTTAAAGTCGGCTAAAGGACCTTCAATAGTAAATGTTTTCGTTGCCGAGTCTTTACAGCCAAAAGCACTTTCAACCAATAATGAAACCTGATATGTCCCGGGTATTTCATAAGGCCATGATACGCTTGCACTGGAGTTTATTGTTGCTGAGTTATAAAAATTCCAGACTCTGGTGCCGATTGAATCTACAACAGAAGAATCTGTAAATGTAATTTGTACAGGTAAACAGAGTGTATCTTCCGAAGGGTCTGAATAAAAATAAACATCAGGTAATGGATGAACATGTATATAATCGGACAAAACAATAGAATCCTGACAGCCTGAAAAATCGGAAATTACTACAGAAACATCATAATATCCAACCTCATTAAACTGGTGGGCACAATAATTTCCCAAATGTATTGAATCTTCGATATGCCATGCAACACTCTGAAAAATACCACTTACTAAAATAGTAGGTTGATCACCGGGGCATACATCATTAGATGATGTCATGATACTTGGTAAAGGTGAAAGTACTGATAGTTCAACTGAGTCTAGCCAAGAATCAGTACATCCGAGAACATCTTCAACTGTAAAAGTAATATAATAAACAGTGTCAACGTTTGATTCGTACAAAATGCTTGGTGGAACATATGAAATGGGATTGCCAAATCCTGGATTTAAAGTCCAATTTGAAATTGTTGTATCCGCCCAACTTAAATCTGTAAAGTGAACACTGTCCGGAGCACAAAAACTTGCAGGAGTGAATTCCAGATTTGCATTTATATTATAGACTTTAACTGTATCGTAATGGTAGTCAATGCAGCCGTTAATGTCTTTTACACTTAGTTCAATATAATAAGTTCCACTTTCACTGTAGGAATGAAATGTTTCCGGTGATGATTTAGACATTATGGGCGATAAATCTCCAAAATCCCATTCATATCCACTATAGCACGATGTAAAAACATCTTCAGATTCTCCGGCATCAAACAAAACATTTGTATTTGCACATAATATGGAATCTACATGAAAATCTGCAAAAATATCGCGAACATAAACTTTCATACTATCTGCTAAAACACAGCCTGTT
>JANTGP010000252.1 GCA_024762835.1 Bacteroidota bacterium | reverse complement strand
TTGATATTTTTTGTGATTCCACGGGGCTTCATGCTTCAGCCAGTGTTTTTGCTGCTTTCTTTCGTCCCGGAATATTAAGTTTGGTTTCACCCAGAGATGGTTACGAGCCAGGAACAAAGCCTCAGGTTTCATATTATGGATTTAGCTGGTTCATTAAGTATTCTGTATTTATAGTATTCTTGCATCACTTGTTCCTGTTTGTTATGGAAGTGTTTAGCTTTTCCGATTTAGGACAAACAATTATTAGAATATTATTAAGTACTTTCTTTACGATGATTTTAGTAATTTTGAGCCAATTATTTATGAGTAGGAAATAGTTTTTGAAATGAATAGAGCATTGTCGGAAAGGAAATATGTAATTGCTGCTGTTATAGTTTTGCTGACAATAATATTTTTAATAAAACTGTTTTCAATTCAGATATTAGATACAAAACTGAAAATCTCAGCTGAGAACAATTCCCAAAGACATGTAATACAATATCCTGCCCGTGGTTTAATATACGATAGAAAGGGGAAACTATTGGTTTATAATCAGGCTGCCTATGATTTAATGCTTGTGCCCCGGGAGATGGATGAATTTGATACAACTAATTTAGCTTCCATTTTAGACATTACAATCGAAGAGCTTAGAGATGGAATAAAACTGGCTAAAGAACATTCATGGTATAAACCTTCAGTTTTTCTAAAACAGATGTCATCTGTAACATATGCCGGCTTGCAAGAGAAGTTATTTAAGTTCCCCGGATTTTTTGTACAAACACGAATCTTACGCTATTATCCAACAAAAACTGCTGCTCATGTTTTAGGTTACGTAGGCGAAGCAAACGAACGATTGATAAATAAAGACAGCTATTATAAATCCGGTGACTATACAGGGATTAGTGGTCTCGAAAAAACATACGAAAAAGAACTTAGAGGTAAGAAAGGTCTTAAAGTATACCTTGTAGATGTTCACAATAGGATAAAGGGTAGTTATAAAGATGGTGCTTACGACAAAGCAGCTGTTTCGGGTAAAAGTATAGTAACAAGTCTGGATGCTGATTTGCAAGGCTACGGCGAGTTGTTGATGAATAATAAGATTGGAAGTATTGTTGCTATTGAACCTGGTTCGGGTGAAATATTATGCTCGGTGTCGAGCCCTGGATACGACCCTAACCTGTTGGTTGGAAGGGTGAGAGGGAATAATTATAGAATTCTAAGCAAGGATACCTTAGAGCCCCTTTTTAATAGAGCATTAACAGCCAAATATCCTCCCGGCTCAACATTTAAACCTCTGGAAGCATTAATAGGTCTTCAAGAGAATGTATTACATACCTATACAAAGTATTCATGCTCAGGACCCAGTTCAAGACCAATCAGATGTACGCATAATCATATTACCCCAATCGGTTTGACCGGTTCAATTGAGCAGTCTTGCAATTCTTATTATTGGCAGGTTTTTAAGTCAATCATCAATAATAAGAAATATGAGAACACAGAAGAGGCTTTTATTGCTTGGCGTAAATATATGCTTGACTTTGGTTTTGGACATAAGATAAATACGGACCTGTTTAATGAGAGTTCAGGAAATATCCCAAGTGTAGCATTTTACGATAAGTACTATAAAAAAGGAGGCTGGTCTGCATTAACAATAAGGTCTTTGGCTATTGGGCAGGGTGAGATTTTGGTAACTCCAGTTCAACTGGCCAATTATACTGCAATAGTTGCAAACAGAGGAAAATATGTGAAGCCCCATTTTATAAAAACAATCGAAGATGAAGAATTGCCTGATTTTACTCGTCAGGTGGTATTTGCCGGTATAGATAGTAATTATTATAAACCTGTTATTGAGGGAATGTATGAAGTTTTTGAAGGTGAACATGGAACAGCAAGATGGTATAAATTAGATTCTATCCCAATGTGTGGAAAGACCGGTACTGCTGAGAATCCGCATGGCGATGACCACTCAATTTTTATTGCTTTTGCACCAAAAGATAATCCTAAAATTGCAATATCTGTAATAGTCGAAAATTCAGGTTTTGGTTCAACATGGGCAGGACCAATTGCAACACTAATGATTGAAAAATATTTGACAGGTGAAATTAAGAGAAAGTGGGTGGAAGAAAGAATGATTAAGGGAAATTTGATACATAAATAGTGAAAGGCAGAATAAATATAATGGCTGAAATAGACTGGTTGACAATTGGTCTGTATTTCTTATTACTATTTTTTGGATGGATAAATATTTATGCAGCCGTGTACAATTTTGATAACAATAATATTTTTGATTTCTCACAACGCTATGGAAAACAGTTGATATGGATTGCTCTCTCTCTTATAGTTATTATAGTGATTTTTCTTATTGATGCTAAATTTTATAGCACTTTTGCGTATATTATTTATGGCATTACCATTATCTTACTTTTAGCGGTTTTGGTTTTTGGACGTAAAGTAAACGGAGCTGTTTCGTGGTTCGAAATAGCCGGCTTTCGTATTCAACCTGCTGAGTTTGCAAAGTTTGCCACTACTTTAGCCATCGCAAAGTATTTGTCATCTTTCAATTTTAAGATTCATCGATTAAAATCTATACTCACAATTGCTCCGATTCTTTTGTTGCCTTCTGGATTAATATTATTGCAAAACGATACAGGCTCTGCTATGGTGTATGTGGTATTTCTTCTTGTTCTTTACAGAGAAGGATTATCAGGCGGAGTTTTATTCATTGGTTTACTTACCGTCGTTTTGTTTATTTTGGCTTTGGTTTTTGATTTGAGTACTATATCAATAGTTTTAGTTGTCACATCTTTAATAGTCTATTTCTTTGGGCGAAGAGACTGGAAAGAATCAATTTATGGAGGCATTATTTATTCAGTACTTGCATCTGTTCTGTTTGCTATAAATTATTTCTTTAAATTTAACTTTCCTTTATATCTCGTATTATTATTTACCATAGTTATCTCAGGTTTGTTCTTTCTTTATTATGCTTATCGTTACAGAATACGACTTGCATATTTTGTAACACTCTTTTTAATAGGTTCAATTGCTTATGTTTCATCTGTTGATTACGTCTTTAATAATATTCTGGAGCCACATCAGCAAAACCGTATAAAAGTTGTGCTCGGTTTACTTTCTGACCCCCACGGGGTAGGGTATAATGTTACTCAATCGAAAATTGCAATTGGCTCAGGTGGACTTCTGGGGAAAGGATTTTTGCAAGGTACCCAAACCAAATTTGATTTTGTACCCGAACAAACAACTGATTTTATTTTTTGTACAGTTGGTGAAGAGTGGGGCTTCCTGGGGGCTTCTATTGTAGTATTATTATTCTTGACATTATTATTACGATTAATTTATTTGGCCGAACGACAGCGCTCCAATTTTAATAGAATATTTGGCTGGGGTTTAATGTCGATTATTTTCTTTCATTTTGCTGTTAACATAGCAATGACAATTGGCCTTGCTCCGGTAATCGGAATACCGCTTCCCTTTTTTAGTTATGGTGGTTCTTCGCTTTGGGGCTTTACCATGCTCTTATTTGTATTCCTTAAGTTAGATTCAACCCGAAAAGCATATTTGCAGTAAGACGTATTTATCTATTGTTTAAGTAATTGTAGCTAATCTTTTTTTTTTTTA
>JANTGP010000251.1 GCA_024762835.1 Bacteroidota bacterium | reverse complement strand
AAAAACAAAAAATGGCATCAGACGACATTAAATCAGATCCCGATAGTTGGGTAAACAGATATGCTGATAGGCTTTATGCCTATGCTGTTTCACGGGTTGGGAGTGCTGAATTGGCTGAAGATATGGTACAGGAGACTTTTTTGGCAGGGCTGAAAAGTATTGCTACTTTTAAAGGTAATAGCACAGAGTACACTTGGCTGGTATCAATTTTAAAACGAAAGATTATTGATTTCTATAGGCAAAAAGCTATCAGATCTACAGTGTCGATAGATGCCGAAGAGACGAGATTTAAGCAGAGTGGGGCGATGGTTGGTCACTGGCTAAAAGAGAAAGGACCCAAAGTCTGGGATAATGAGACAACAACTAATATTGAAAATGAGGAGTTCATGAGGATTCTTAACTACTGTATTAAGATGTTACCTGATAAATGGGCATCGTGCTTTATTCTACGTGTTGTAGAGGAGATGCCGGGAAGTGACGTTTGTAAGGAACTTAACCTCTCTTCGTCTAATTTATGGACTATACTTCACAGAGCAAGATTACAACTCAGAGATTGTCTGGAGATAAACTGGATAAACAATTAAGATATATGAATACAAAGGGTAAAATAATGATAACGTGTTACGAATCAACCTATCTGATATCTAAGAAACAGGAGGATAAACTTTCGCTTGCAGAACAGATTCAGCTATCGATGCATCTGATGTTTTGTAAGTATTGTAACCGGTTTGCCAAACAGACGAATATGATAACAAAATCGATAAAAGATATGAATCGGAAAATGAAAGAGCAGTCAGTTAACATTACTCTTACTATGGAACAAAAGAAGCGTATTCAGGATGCAATAAACAGGCAGAACAAATAATAAAGACAACCAAATAATAAGTATTCGACAAGGAATGAATAAATCAATAAAGGTATTAGTTATAAGTGACTATAACACTATTCATACGTCACGTCCCGAAGCTGAAATTTACATTGGGCTGGCTAAACTGGGGATTGATATCACTATAATGGCCAATTCTAATTCTCCATACATCAAGAGATTTGAGGAAGCCGGTATCACAACAATAAATTATCACCTACAAAAGAAATTTAGCAAAAAGAGCGTTAAGTTTATCAGGCAAACATTAATTAAAGGTAATTATGATATCCTGCATCTATATACCAGCAAGGCAATAGTCAATGGGATTAGGGCCGCGCGCAATCTGCCTGTAAAAGTAGTTCTCTATAGAGGTGTGCCTGATAATGTGTTTTGGTACGATCCCACAAGCTATCTAAAATATCTTAATCCCAGAGTAGATAAGATCGTGTGTAACGCTAAAGCTGTTGAAAAATTTTTTCACAAACAACTTTTTTTCAGGAAGGATAAAACTATAACAATAAATAAAGGTCACGATGTTGAATGGTATAGCAGTACTGTTCCTATTGAACGTAATGAGTTAAATTTATCGGATGATGATTTTGTGGTTGTCTTTGTTGGAAATAATCGCCCTATGAAGGGTGTTCCGTATCTGTTGAAAGCATTCGATCACCTGTCGGTAGATCTTCCTATTCATCTGCTAATTGCCGGTGATAATATGAGGAATAAGATAAATGACAAAATATTAGATAATAGTCCTAATAAAGAGAGGATTCATTTTATTGGATTCAGAGATGACATATTGCCTATTGTTGCTGCTTCTGATGTATTAGTTTTATCATCAATTAAGAGGGAATCAATTACAAGAGCTGTATTTGAAGCAATGTCGTTAAAAGTTCCTGCAATAATTACAAATATAAGTAGCAATAGAGAGTTTGCCGATGATAAGAAAGAGACCGTTGTTGTTGTTCCAATAAAGGATGAAAAGGCTATTGCTGACGCAATCCTAGATTTGTATCACAATCCGGAAAAACGAAAAACTATTGCAGAAAACGGATATAACCATATAGTTACAAAACTGAATAACAGACAAACGGTTGAACAGATGAAAAAGCTTTACGAAGAGCTTGTTCTAGAAAAAAAATAGTATAAAAAAAGGTTGCAAAAATAACGTTTTCAACTAAATCTGGATTTGCCCAATAGTGATTGTGTTTTTTTAAAAAGAGGAATAGTATTAAAGCGGGGAAATAAAACAATATTAACATTACTACAAATTTAATAAATTTGAATATTACACGGTTTATTTTCTACGCAATATCTTTACATACAATTTATCAGACTTAAAAGTCTTTACAGTTTCATAGCGATTTTCTAATAAATCATATTCTTCATCATTTAAATTGTAAACATTTGAGTAAAATACATATCCGGAATTGTTGTCAAAATAATCAAACACCCTATCATCATCATTTAAGTCAACATTAGATATTTTAGTTGCATTTGGGAAAAATGTGCCTACATCCTCTATACTTATTTCTTGATCGTTTAAATATTTAATTGCTTCACTTCGTAATTTAAAATATGGTAAACCTGCAAGGGAAGCATCCCATCCTTGAGAAATGCGTTCGGGGTAGATCCATAAGTTACCTCCCAATAATAGTGCTAACAATATAAAATAAATCACTTTCTTAAATGTTTTAAGCTGCGTTAACAATATAAATGCTAGTAGGTTTAATGAGATATATGAAGCTATAAAATATCTGTGACCTATTGGATTTGCAATGAATAGGGATATAATAATAATAACAAAAACAGATGCTATGGATAAAATAAGTAGTTCCTGATTTGTTCTATTCCTTAGCCACTCTCTTTTAAAATAGAAAACTATTAGTAGAAACAGAACTATACCAATTCTTCCAAAGTCTAAATAACGATGAGTAATAACAATAGCATTGAATATAAAACTTTTAAAACTGACAATTTCATTTGTACTTTCCCAAGGTGATCCGGGAAAGGAGATAAACCACCCTTTAAAAAGATAATGCCATAAAATAAAGCTTAAAGCCGGAATAGAACCGATAAAATAAGATATCAGGGTTTTTGAATTAGAGATGAATTTTAAAATAGATGTTTTCTGTATTATTAATGTTCTGCTTAATTCAAAAATAAAAACACCTGAACAAAGAATCATTCCTCTTAATGATACAATTCCAAGGAAAAATAGAGCAATTGTTTTTAAACGAATATTATTTTTTAATATTGAATTAACAGCCATAAAGAAAAAGAATAGTTGAATTATTTCCGGACTTACGTAAAACAGTTGAGCCAATAAAGTAGGATCAGCCAAAATCAGGATAAAGGCAAGAGTTTGGTGTCTGGTGTTATCAATGTAATGACTGACAAGTTCAAATAGTTGATACAATAGACCAAAAACAAAAGGAGACATAACTAAATGGCTAACCCAAAGCTTTTTGCCCAATAGTTTCCAACCCAACGATTGAATAAATCCCAACAAAGGAGGATGACCGGGGTCAATATTATCCGGTAATACCCAGTTGAAAATATTATGATTATACAGATACCCGCCTATTTTTGAAACGAAAAGAATATTATCCCAAAATATTCCAACATTACTTGATAAGAAGAAGGAGATAATTGTTAAAATTAGAATTACAATTTTGGCCTTATATGACATGATTCATGTAGTTCTTTTCGAATTAGAAGAATTAAAGAATACCGGATAAAGATAAATAAATAAAATATATCTTCCATAAATCAAATAATATAAGACTTCATCAAAGATTACACCATAATGGATTT
>JANTGP010000250.1 GCA_024762835.1 Bacteroidota bacterium | reverse complement strand
TTTTATAAGGTATAATGATAGCTCAAAGAGTAAAATAATTGATTTTGGATTCAGACATCTATACGAAAATTATTATTGTTCAAGTAAGGATAATAGTAATAATTCATTGAAGATATTTGCTAGAGGAAAAGGTGTTTTTAAGAAAAATATTTCTTGGAACATTTCTGCTGAATCATTTTTATTAGGAAGGTATAATGGAGATTATAATTTGAATGGGAAGATTACTTTTAATTTGGACAATAATTCGTTTTTTCAACTTATAGATCTTGGTATTGATATATCAAGAAATACACAATCATGGTTTTATTCAAATTATTATTCAAATAATTTTAATTGGTCAGAAGAGTTTCAACCTTCCTATCTTGAGCAGTTTAATATCAGATTAATAAACGATAAAAGACGATTTGTTACAAACATTAGAGTCGGGCTGGTATCTAATTTTGTATATTTTGATACAAATGCAAATCCTTCTCAAGAAAGCAGAAATACAAGTTTTTATAGTATCAAAATTGAGAAAAATATCCATATTAATAAAGTTTGGTTTAATAACGGAGTCCTTATTCAAGGTGTGAATAATATTGATGTTTTACCTGTACCATTACTGAATATTCATTCTACTCTATTAACAGAAAGCTTTGTCTTAAATAATGTGTTGTTAGTTCAATTAGGAATTGGCGCTCAATACCAGAGTGAATATTTCTCTCCTGCCTATATGCCGGCAACAGGTATATATTATTTACAGAATAAACGAAAAATTGGCAATTATCCCTTTATAAATCTATTCTTTAATGTTAAATTGAAACAGGTTAGATTTACTTTTAAATATTCTCATATTAATCAAGGCTTATTGGGTAATTATTATTTTTCCACCCTTCACTATGCCTCACCCCCACGACAATTTACATTTGGATTAAGCTGGCTATTCACTAACTAAAAGACCTTAACTTTTAAGTTATTAAAAGCATAAAGTTAATTAAATTATCAAAAAAGACTTTTGTAATCGGATTATTATTTGCAACTTTGACCTATAGGTTAGAATAAAATTGTTTATGAGATATTGCAGTATGGAGAAAAATACTCTATTGCAAGATTAATTTTAAGCTAACAATTTGCCATATAAAATGTATAAATGGAAAAGTATAGGGTTAAAAATATATTATTAATTGTTTTCTCTTTATTAATTTTTATTTCGTGCGATAGGAGTGACAAATCAGGGAATAGTGATTCTGATAGAGTTTTATCGCAAATGGATGAGATAAAAAAGGACGGCAAAATTGTTGCAGTAACAGACTATAATTCAACAAATTATTTTGTATATAAAGGGCAGCCAATGGGTTATCAGTTTGAATTATTGCAATCGTTGGCAAATTATTTAGGTGTAAAATTAGAAGTTATAGTTAGTAATGATTTAGAAAAAACCTTTAAATATTTGCAAGATGGGGATTGTGATTTAATAGCTGTAAATCTTACTATTACAAAAGAAAGAAGTAAAATCGTCAGTTTTACTGAGCCTCATAGTCAAACACGACAAGTGCTTGTACAAAGAAAACCAGATGGTTGGAAGCAAATGAGTCGGGGTGAGTTAGAGTCTAATCTTTTACGGAATCAGCTTGATTTGGCTGGAAAAACTGTATATGTACAGAAAGGGTCAATATATTATGACAGATTACAGTCATTATCTGATGAGATTGGAGATAGTATTAATGTGGTTGAATTACCAAATTACGAAACAGAACAATTGATTAAGCTTGTTTCCGAAGGTGAGATTGAATATACTGTATGCGATGAAATAGTTGGTTTGGTTAATCAGACTTATTTTTCAAATATTGATGTAAATACAGCTATTAGCTTTCCACAGAATTTAGCATGGGCAGTAAGAAAAGGTGACCATGAACTTAAAAACAGTATTAATTCATGGCTTGTGGGTTTTAAAAAAACTGCAAAGTATAAATATATCTTTAATAAGTATTTTAAAAATTCCAGATCGGCTAATATAGTAAATAGTGATTATTATGCTATAAATAGCGGTAAGGTTTCAAGGTTTGATAATATATTCAAGAAGGAGAGTCAACTAATTGACTGGGACTGGAGGCTCTTGGCCTCATTGGTTTATCAAGAGTCTCATTTTAATGAAAATGTCAGATCGTGGGCTGGAGCTTATGGCTTAATGCAGCTTATGCCTAGTACAGCTGAAAGATTTGGTATTGATACTTCGTCAACACCTGAACAGAATGTTGAAGCAGGTGTGAAGTTTATCAGATGGCTTGATGGAATTTTAAAAGATAAAGTCAAGGATAAAAATGAAAGGATAAAGTTTATTTTGGCTTCTTATAATGTTGGCTTAGGACATATACTTGATGCCCGAAGGCTGGCTGAAAAATATGGAAAAGACCCAAATAAATGGGATGGTAATGTTGATTTTTTTATTTTAAACAAATCAAATCCTGAGTATTACAAAGATCAGGTTGTGAAATATGGCTATTGTAGAGGAGAAGAAACTTATAAATATGTAAATGAAATTCTAGATAGATTTGAACACTATAAGAATGTAATTTCTACTTAGTGATAGACAGCTTTGCCTGTTTTAATATCTCGTGTAATTCACTCAAAATCATTGCTGTTGCACCCCATATCTGATATTGATTAATGTTATAGCAAGGAGCTGAAATAGAGAAGCCTTCCATTGATATTTTATTAATTCTTAAGTTTAAAGGATTAAATAATTCTGTAATATTTACTTCAATTATTTTATTTACTTCTGTTTGGTCAGCAATAAAATCCGGTTTGTACATTATGTATGATAATACCGGTTGTATAATAAAGCCACTTGCAGGAACAAATAAAGGTGTCATTTCTCTAATTATTGACACGTCGCTTGTAATAACTCCAATCTCTTCTGAGGCCTCTCTCAAAGCTGTTTCAATCAGTGATTTGTCGCTAAGTTCATGTTTACCACCCGGTAAACTGATTTGACCACTGTGTACACCTTTGTATTTTGATCTTTCTATTAACACAATATTTAAGGTGTCATTTACAGGGTAAAGTAATAATAAAACGGCACTTTCTTGTGCTTTACCCATATCCTCGGGAAAACCTTTTCCTGTGTATCTAACTGATGGCGACATCTTTTGCTGAGCAAAAATACCTGGAAGTTCCATGTTAGATTGATTAAGTAATATTTTTACCAATGTTTTAAACATGTTTCAAAGATATAAAGAAGAATTTACTTCAATATATGATTCCATGAATATATAATTATTATTTAATGGTATTTAATGATTAACTTAAATAATTAGCTTGTAAAGCATATTGCAAATAATTACTTTTGTTTTTCTACTATAATGAGCTTTTTATAAAGCTTATATTGTAAGCTGAAGATTTTTCTAAATTTAAATATTACTTAATAATAGTACTTCATGATAAAATATTTTTCTAAATTATTATTAATTACATTTCTCTTATTCTTATTTGTAAGCTTTTCTTTTGCTCCAAATAGTTCGATTTTTAATAATGAAACACTTTTACCACCGTTTCAAGAAATGGCAACTGAATGGGTTGATTCGGTTTTTAGCAAACTCAGTTTAGATGAAAAGATTGGGCAATTGTTTTTAGTTGCTGCATATTCTAATCTTGATGAGAAACATGAAAAAAAAATAGAAGAACTTATTAATAACTACCATATAGGA
>JANTGP010000249.1 GCA_024762835.1 Bacteroidota bacterium | reverse complement strand
TTATATACAGGAAATATTAAAGCCGGAAAAATAAAACAGAATATAAACATGTCTTTATTCACGCAAGGTATATATTTTATTAAATTTTTCGGAAATACAAATAATTTTACTTATAAACTTTTTAAAACACATTAAATTATGAGAAAATATAATTTATTTATTATTGCTTTAATTTTCATCTTTTCAATGAAGATAAAAGCACAAAGCAATAGTTTTGATACTTACTATATGCCGGGACACGATACCCTGAGAGTATTTTTGGTATTTGCGGAATTAACTGGAGACCCGCAATATAATGATTACAACAGTAATTGGCAACCGGGTTCAATGCCAATAAATGCTGATGATTATTTTGATGTTGAATTTAATGGTGCCGAAAACATTAATTCATATAATACAAAATATTACTATCAAGCATCTTTCGGTAAATTTGTGGTTCTTGGTGATTATTATCCTGAACTGGTTCAAATTGACATTTCACAAGGATCAGGCGGCAGAGTTAATGAAGTTGTAGATTATTTAAATAACCTTCCGGGTGATGATATTATAACAGCTCACGGTAAATCTGTAAATTCAACTTATTTTGATGAATGGGAAACGCCAACGGGCAGAGGAACACCTGAGGTAGGTATTTCAAATAACAGAATTGATGTTTTAATGATATTATGGAGAGTAAACTCAAATGTTACTACAACAGGAGCGGGAGGATATATTTATACAGGTCAGTTAACAAGACAATTAAAGGGTAAAACAGGTTTTGATGAAGTAACAGTTTACAGGAATAGAAATTCCGGCACTGCAAAAGGTTTTCAACATGAATTTGCCCATAGTTTACTTGGAGGAAATAATTTTCATACAGCCGGAAATGTTACCGGATATTGGCATTTTATAACCGGTATGGGAGGTTACAGTTCATTATGTTATTCTGCAGCTATTGACAGAGTAATGTCTGCATATGAAAGAAGAAGATTGAGTTGGAAATCCGATGGTGCAAGTAATATTATAAGAGCCGTAAATCCACAAAATGGAAATGAAATTAATGCAGATTTAATATATGGAGATGATTTCCCTGTTACGAACGGGGAATTTTTAATAAGAGATTTTGTAAGTACCGGAGATGCCATACGTATAAAACTGCCATACTTGCAAACAGATAACCAAAATGCACTTGACCAATGGTTGTGGATTGAGAACCGACAAAAAAAGCAAGGTAATATTGATGTTAATGGCAAAAGTCCTAAAGGAATATATGCTTATATTCAAGTAGGAAAAGAAACTTTAAGCGGTTCTGTTTCAAATGTTTTTGGCGGACAAGCAAATTATGCTTATTTTTTACATCCATACGGGAATTATGATTTTCATATTAGCAACTTAAAAAGTACTAAAAATGAAACAGATACTATGGCTTTGAGTAGTGATGATATTGAAGCTTTTATTGCAGCCAGTCGATCAGGCACAGTTTCCATTAATACAACCAATGATATTAACCCTTTTACGGGTTATAATTTATATGAAGAAGGTGCTTTTAATATAGTTGAACCTAATGAATATGGAGGTAGTTATATTTCCGATGAAATTTTTAGAAATGAGATAGTATTACCAAGTGAGGTGATTGTAAACGGTTCTCCTTTACCTCCAGAAGATTTGGAGTATTTGGGATATACAGTTTTCGGAACTGCTTATGATGCATTTACTATTGACGGAAATAATAAAATAAGTATTGGCAGTAATCCTGCATCAAACCCTGTAATGACATATCAAACAGGTTTTAGTCATACGAGTCCTCCATATCACAACCCTAAAACTTATGACAACCGTAAAATATATTTAAACGGTTTATCTATAGAAATAATTCAGCAATATGACAACGGAGATATAAAAGTGAAAATAAGATATGATGATTATGATGTAGGAAATAACACACGCTGGTGTTCTGATATAGTTTTAAATGAAAAAGTAAACTTATTATCCGGGAATACTATATTATTGGATCAAGGATTAATGGCAACTCGCCCTGTTGACCCTATAGTTTTTAACGGAGAAAAAGTATTTGCTTCTCCAACAGTTTTTACGTGTAATGACGGTTCTGAATTTATTCAAAACGAAAATTCAACAGTAATTGTCAAAAACGGAAGTACATTACATTTAAAAGGTGGTAGTAATTATAAAATTAAAGATGGTGCACAGTTAATGATTGCACCTGGAGCGAATTTAAAAATAGATGCTTGTGCGGAAATATCAATTGAAGGAAACGGTAAATTAATAATACAAGATGGTGTAACGCTTGAAATTGAAGACGGTGCTGTTTTGGCATTTGAAAATGCTTTACAAAATACACAAATACATTCATCTGTATTTATTCCGAGTGGTTTTGTTGACCCCAGAGTTATTCTGCCTCCTGCATATATTATTACTTCCTCTTTTGAGCAATGGGATAATAAAAACTATAAGATATTCAGAGATATAATTGTTGAGAACGGTACTGTTTTTAATGTAGCAAATTCTTCTTTATCCGTTAAAAGTACTAAACAAATATTAGTTAATAAAGGGAGTAAACTTATACTTGATAATAGCCACGTTACAACTTTAACAGATTGTGGGATTACCAGTATGTGGAAAGGTATAATCCTTCTTGGTGACAACCGACACCCTCAAACCGAACAATACCAAGGTACATTAGAAATAAAAAACGGTGCTGTAATAGAAAATGCAGAAACCGGTGTATATGTAGGAGACCCGCACAATTATGCAACATCTGCAGGCGGTATTGTAAAAGTAGAAGATGCAACATTCAAAAACTGTATAACCGGTATTCATTTCCCCTATTATCGAGCCGGTGAAAACCAAAGTTATATAGTAAACAGCACATTTGAAACAACACAAGACCTTTATAATATGGGGAAAACTCCCGAAAATTTTATCTATATGCTTGATGTAGGAACAATAGATATAAAAGGAAATATATTCAGAAATACAAGAGCAATTGACCAAGCCAATTATTCTCAACAAGGTATAGGAATAAAAACAATTGATGCCGATTTCAGGGTAAAACCTTATTGTTCAAACAATGAGATTTCGCCATGCCCCGAAGAAGACCTTGTTAAAAATACTTTTGAAAACTTATATGCAGGTATAGATGTTCAGGGAACGGGTAGTGCCATGGTATGTGATATTGACCAAAATAATTTCGTTAATAATTGGGTTTCAGTTTCATTAAACAATGTTGATGATGCAGAAATTACATCCAACGATATAGATGTTTATGCTGCCGTAAATGTAAGTGGTCAGTCAGGCTTATATATCATAAATTCAAACGGTTTTCATATTGAAGATAATGATATATACACAAATTCAGGAAACTTACCTGTCGGTATTTTTATAAAAGATTGTAAGTCTTTAAATGAAATATATCGTAACAGATTTTCGGAATTATATACCGGTATTCATGCCGAAGGAAATAATACTGTACCTTTAAATTTGCCGCCTAATTTCAGCGGCTTACAAATAATTTGTAATGAATTTACGAATATTCCTTATGATATTTATGTTGCACCCTCTTCACTAATCTCTACAAATCAAGGAAGCGAAGATGTCGCGGCAGGTAATATTTTTTCTCCCGATTGTTCAGGTAATAGCGGAGAGTTTGATAACAGAAGTAATTGGCAAATAAATTATTTCGGAGAAAATTCACCTTTGTATATGC
>JANTGP010000248.1 GCA_024762835.1 Bacteroidota bacterium | reverse complement strand
AATTAACAATTAATAATTAAAAATGTGACGCTCTTTCAGAGCTTTATTATGTTGTGTGCATATCCACAGGGTTTCGCTACGCTACACCCTGTGCTAATATATTTCGGACTTTCAGCCTTGTTTGTGTTGAAACATTATACCACGAGTTAAATCGGTGGCTATAATTATTTAATCTCATTGGGATGGTGACAAAATTATCTCTGTGGTTTTTATTATAATTCATTCTCAAAGTCCTGAAAGGACGATATGGAAATGAAATGTAAGCCTGTGAAAAATGCCATAAGGAGAACCAAAGGGCTGAAAGCCCGACAGGATTTCATATCCTAAGCTTTTTGATACTATTTTTTCAAACATAAAAAATCATAGCAATTATGAAATACAAATTATTTACATTTGCACAGCACAGAAGAGGATAAAGAAAATTTTAAACTAAATATTATGAAGAAACTAATAGAATGTGTTCCTAACTTTAGCGAAGGGAATGATATGCATGTAATTAAGCAAATTACAGATGCTATTGAAACTATTGACGGTATTCGCTTGCTTGATGTTGATCCTGGAAAAACTACAAACCGTACTGTTGTTACATTTGTAGGTACTCCTGATGAAGTTGTTGAGGCCGCTTTTCTTGGTATAAAAAAAGCATCGGAGTTAATTGATATGAGTAAGCAGCATGGTGCTCACCCGCGTTTTGGGGCTACTGATGTTTGTCCATTTGTACCTATTGCAAATATAACAATGGAAGAAACAGTTGAATATGCTCATAAGCTCGCAAAAAAAGTGGGAGATGAGTTAAGTATTCCTGTTTATTGTTATGAGTTTGCTGCTCGTGAGAAGAAACGTCGAAACCTTGCATCATGCAGAGCCGGGGAATATGAAGGATTGAAAGATAAACTTAAAGACCCTGAATGGAAACCTGATTTTGGCTCTGTCGAGTTTAATTCAATGTCGGGTGCTACTGCCATAGGTGCACGCAATTTTCTGGTTGCCTACAATATTAATTTAAACACAACATCTACACGAAGGGCAAATGCTATTGCTTTTGATGTTCGTGAGCAAGGTAGGATGAAACGTGAGGGAAATCCTATTACCGGAAAAATTGTTGTTGACGAAAATGGAAATAAAGTCAGAATCCCAGGAAGTTTGAAAAAAGTAAAAGCTGTTGGTTGGTTTATTGATGAATATGGTGTTGCACAAATATCAATGAACCTGACGGATATTACTGTTACACCTGTACATATTGCATTTGATGAAGTAGTGAAAAAAGCGGCTGCAAGAGGTATTAGAGTTACCGGTTCTGAGCTAGTTGGTTTAATTCCTTTGAAAGCTATGCTTGATGCAGGAAAGCATTACTTGCGTATGCAGGAACGTTCACTGGGTGTATCGGAGGACGAAATAATTAAGATTGCCATTAAAACAATGGGCTTGGATGAATTAAAAGCCTTTAATCCCAAAGAGCGCATCATCGAATATATTCTTGATGATGATAGCAAGAGTCCTCTAATTAATATGACTCTTAAAGAATTTGCCAATGAGACAGCATCAGAATCACCTGCACCGGGAGGTGGCTCTATATCTGCTTATATGGGCTCACTCGGGATTTCTCTTGCAACTATGGTTGCTAATCTATCGTCGCATAAACGCGGTTGGGACGACCGTTGGGAAGTTTTCTCCGATTGGGCAGAAAAAGGGCAGTATTACAAAGATGCATTATTAAAAATGGTTGATGAAGATACAAATGCATTTAATATGATTATGGAAGCTTTTGGTTTGCCCAAAGCAAGCGAAAAAGAAAAAGCTATTCGCAATAAGGCAATTCAGAATGCAACAAAAAATGCTATCGAAGTACCATTCAAGGTAATGAAGCTTGCTCATGATTCAATGACTGTAATTCGGGCAATGGCTGAGATTGGTAATCCTAATTCTGTAAGCGATGCCGGAGTAGGTGCTTTGGCAGCAAGGTCTGCTGTAATAGGTGCATTTTTAAATGTTAAAATTAATGCAAAGGATTTAGACGATAAAGAATTTGTAAATGAAATACTTGCGAAAGGAACAGAAATTGAAAAAGCAAGCAAGGAAATGGAAGACCAGATTCTTGATATTGTGAATGGTAAGATATAAATATCTACTTTTACTTTTGTGATGTTTAAAGCTTTTTTTGATTTGTTCAAGTAAAATAGTCTTAAAATAATAAAACCTGACAATTACAAAATTGTCAGGTTCTTTTTTTGTCGGAGTGACTAGACTTGAACTAGCGACCCCACGCCCCCCAGACGCGTACTCTACCAACTGAGCTACACCCCGATTTTATGTTACAAAGATATTAATTATTTTAAAAAATTAAACCTTATTACTCAGTAGCAGCAAAGATTAGTTATCTTCATTCTGGATTCTGTGGCACAGGTTTAAAATTTAGCACTTTATACATTATCAGTAGCAATAATAAATCTAATTATTTGTCATGAAAAATAATCATATAACATGAGAATAGTTTCCTGTTGATAGAATAATTGAAGTAGTTTATATTTTAGTTTGTAAAGCCCTTTTTCTTTCTATATTTTTGTGTGATAGTAATAATATTAAAACTACTGATTGTTTATAGTATATGGAGAATTTTATTGTATCAGCACGAAAGTACAGACCCGACACTTTTGAATCTGTTGTCGGACAGAAGTCTATAACCTCAACTCTTAAGAATGCTATAAGCAAGAATCATCTGGCACATGCTTATTTGTTTTTTGGGCCACGGGGTGTTGGTAAAACAACTTGTGCACGAATATTTGCCAAAACAATTAATTGCATGAATATTACAGCAAATCAAGAAGCCTGTAACGAATGTGAATCCTGTAAAGCATTTAACGAATCTCGTTCTTATAATATTCATGAGCTGGATGCGGCCTCTAACAATTCGGTTGAAGATATAAGAAATCTGAACGATCAGGTTCGTATTCCTCCTCAAGTAGGTAAATATAGTATCTATATTATCGATGAGGTGCACATGCTTTCGCTCTCTGCTTTTAATGCTTTTCTTAAAACTCTTGAAGAACCACCCCCTCATGCAATTTTTATTCTTGCCACAACCGAGAAACATAAAATTATTCCAACTATTTTATCACGCTGTCAGATATTTGACTTTAACAGAATTGAGATTAGCGATATTGTAGGTCATCTGGAATATATTGCTAAGTCTGAGGACATTTCATACGAAGTTGAAGCTTTAAACGTAATTGCTCAGAAGGCTGATGGTGCTATGCGTGATGCACTTTCTATTTTTGACCAGATAGTTAGCTTTTCTGGAAATAGTGTGACTTATGATAATGTAATTGAGAATCTTAATGTATTGGATTACGAGTATTATTTCAGTTTGGTCGATGCATTTATTGATGGTAATTATTCAAAAGCACTAATGCTTTTTGACGAGATTCTTAATAAAGGTTTTGACGGTCATAATTTCCTTACGGGATTAAGCAAACACTTACGAGATGTTTTAGTTTGTAAGGATATTGTTACTATAAATCTTCTTGAGGTAGGAGCAAGTATTAAAGACCGTTATAAAGAACAAGCTGTACGTTGCCCTTCGGGTTTTATTCTTGATGCTTTACAAATATGTAATACATTTGATTTGTCGTATAAATCCAGCAATAATGTGCGCCTTCATGTTGAGTTAGCTCTTATGCAGTTATCGGTTTTACTAAAAAAAAAAATTAACAAACAAGATATAAT
>JANTGP010000247.1 GCA_024762835.1 Bacteroidota bacterium | reverse complement strand
ATAAGATTCTTACTATAAATGAACGAACAGAGCCCCATGTTGCAAATATAAATACAGACTATCATTACTTACAAGAT
This sequence comes from Bacteroidota bacterium, assembly GCA_024762835.1. GTDB lineage: Bacteria > Bacteroidota > Bacteroidia > Bacteroidales > M50B96 > JANTGP01. The sequence continues at coordinate 3,685 of JANTGP010000247.1, read as the reverse complement.
GCTGCTTTAGCAGTAAAAAAAGAAGATGCAATTGACAAATGGATTAGCAAAAAGCAAGCTGAAACATATATCAGAATTGATGATTCATACAAAAATTGCAATTATTTAAACAAAGGCTGGATAAAATAATAATCCGGCAAATACATATTAATTATTCAAAATCATAAAAATTATAAGACTTAATTAAGCCTGTAATAACAAAAAGTAAAACTTAACGATGAATTTTAAAAACGATGTAGATGCTGTTGATTCTCTTCGATCAGCATATGAGAAGTTAAACTCAGAAATAAAAAAAGTAATTTTCGGACAAGACCAGGTAGTAAAAGAAGTACTAATCTCAATATTTAGTCAGGGTCACTGTTTATTAGTTGGTGTACCGGGTTTGGCAAAAACACTTTTGGTAAATACCATTGCCCGTACACTTGGCTTACAGTATAAAAGAATTCAGTTTACACCTGATTTAATGCCTTCTGACATTATCGGTACTGAGATATTGGGTGAAGACAGACATTTTAAATTTATTAAAGGTCCTTTGTTTGCAAATATTGTTTTGGCTGACGAGATAAACAGGACACCTCCTAAAACTCAGGCTGCCCTACTTGAAGCAATGCAGGAAAAAGCAATTACTGCTGCAGGTACACGATACAAACTTGAAGAACCATTCTTTGTTTTGGCAACTCAAAACCCGATTGAGCAAGAAGGTACATATCCACTTCCCGAAGCTCAACTAGACCGTTTTATGTTTAATATTCTTCTTGATTATCCTGAGTATAACGACGAATTGGAGATTGTTAAAAATACAACATCAAATATTGAGGTCGAACTTGAAACTATAATTTCAGGAAAGGAAATTAGTTATTATCAAAATTTAATTCGCCGTATTCCAATTAATGATAATGTTTTGGAGTATGCAGTTGGAATTGCCGGTAAAACACGCCCAAATTCAAAAATGGCGAATGATATGGTAAACAAATTTATCGAATGGGGTGCAGGTCCTCGTGCAAGCCAGTATTTGGTAATTGGTGCAAAAACCCATGCAGTTTTAAATGGCAAATATTCACCTGATATAGAAGATGTTCAGCAAGTTGCGAAACCAATATTAAGACACAGACTAGTAAAAAATTACAAGGCCGAAGCCGAAGGAATAACCGTTGAGGATATTATCGACTCATTATTATAAGCCCGTAATTATAAACTGTAATTAATAATTAAGGGGACTTCTAAAAGCAGCTTAACAAAATAGCTGCTTTTATTTTGTCTTTTATTATGCAAAATTGAGTTATTCTATTTGTTTGTGTACTTTTACAAACATGAAAAAAACAATATTTATCATATGTTTTCATTTATTAAACTAAATGACACCGGGCCATACATATAAATACAGCATATTTGTTATTGCAATTTTAGCTCTTTCCCTATCTGCACTTTCAGCTATGTCTCAAAAGAAAAGCAAAGTTGAGATTATTCATACGGATGATTTGATTTATGATGATGAGATTGATATTGACCTGAGAAGATTGATAGGAAATGTTGAATTAAAGCACGATTCGGCATATATGTACTGCGATAGTGCATATTTGTACAGAAACGACAATAGATTTGTTGCTTATGGCAATGTTTTGCTAGCTCAAGGCGACACTCTTTTTTTATATGGTGATTCTTTAAAATACTATGGTAATTCATCGGAGGGGAGAATATTTAGTAGGGTAAAGTTGATGGATAAAAGCATGACCCTGACAACAAATCATCTCTATTTTAATCTCGATAATAATATCAGCCGATATTACAATGGCGGTAAAATTGTTGACAGTCTAAATGTGCTCACAAGTAATGTTGGCGTATATTTGTCAAACAATCATGAATTTACATTCAGCGAGAACGTTGTATTAGATAATGTTAATTACGATATCTATTCCGACACTTTGAAATATAATACCGAAAAGGAAATGTCTTTCTTTTACGGCCCTACCGAGATTGTTGGAGATTCGTTTTATATTTATTGTGAAAACGGTTGGTATGATACTTTTTCAGACATCTCGCAATACGGGAAAAATACAATAATAAAAAGTAAAGAAAATATTCTTTATACAGACAGCTTACATTATGACAGAAATACAAGTATCGGACTTGCATACAACAATATTACTATGCATGATACACTTCAAAAAATTATTCTAAAAGGTAACTACGCCTTCTTCAATCAAAATGAAGATTACTCTCAAATAACCGATTCAGCACAATTCATTCAATATGACAATGTTGACACTCTGTATTTACATGCCGACACTTTAGAGAATATGAACGATTCAACAGGAAAGTATAAAGTCATCAAGGCATGGTATCATGTAAAATTTTATAGCTTCGACATGCAAGGAAAATGTGATTCCTTGGTTTATTCAACTAATGACTCAATAACCAGACTGTTTTCAGAACCTGTATTGTGGAATAACAGCAGCCAGCTTAGTGCCGTTTTTATTCAAATACATAGTAAAAACAATAATGCAGATAAAATTGAGATGCAACACAAAGCCTTTATTATTACTGAGGAAGACAGCAGTAAATTTAATCAGATAAGCGGAAAAAAAATGACCGGTTTTATTAAAAATAACGAGCTGTACAGAATTAATGTTGACGGTAATGCCCAATCAATTTATTTCCCAAAAGACGGTGATGAAATAATAGGTGCAAACAAATCAGAATCAAGTAATATGATAATCTATTTCTCAGATGGTAAGGCATCAAGAATAAATCTCATTAACTCGCCTAAAGGTGTTATGAAACCCATAAAACAAACTTCAGATAAAGAATTAAAGCTTAATAATTTTTTATGGTTAGATAATCTAAGACCAAAAAACAAACTTGATATTTTCACATGGTAAATAATAAACCTGATAACAAATAGTCTTCAAATTATCTTTTTATAAATGAATCAGCAAAAAGAAAATGAGCAAAAATTTCATTGGAGTCATGTACTTCTGATTTCACTTGCCCATCATTTGCATGATATTTATTCATCATTCTTTGTTCCTCTTCTTCCTTTATTAAGAGACAAGCTGGCATTAAGCAATTCAAGCATAGGCTTGTTAACAATTATTCAGCGTTTGCCCTCATTACTAAACCCATTTGTTGGAATACTAGCGGATAGTTTCCCTGTTCGATTTTTCATTATTATTGCACCTGCAATCACTTCGGTTGTAATGAGTCTTCTGGGAATAGCACCAAGCATTACAATACTCGCTATTCTACTTTTCGTGATGGGTATAAGTGCAACTCTTTTTCATACACCTGCACCGGTAATGATTAAAAAACTTGCAGGAAAGCAAACCGGAAAAGGAATGAGTTTTTATATGCTTGGCGGTGAGCTAGCCAGAACCATCGGACCTTTGATTATTACAGCCGTTGTTAGTTACTGGGGACTTGAAGGAACATGGAGATTAATGCCATTTGGTTTGATTGCATCCTTTTTACTTTTCCTTAAGATTAGAAAAATTCCTATTTCGCAAGAAATAAATAAAGGCAACAAATACACCGGTATTCTCGAGTCGTTTAAAGAAATGTCACCTTTCTTTCTTTTAGTTTCCGGATTTATCTTTTTTAGAGGAATAGCAAAAACGGCAATTGCAACATTTCTCACAATCTACTTATCAGATAAGGGTGAAAGTCTATGGTTTGCAAATAGTACATT
>JANTGP010000246.1 GCA_024762835.1 Bacteroidota bacterium | reverse complement strand
CCGGGCTTTCAGCCAGCTTACCGGACTTTTGAAATTAAAAAAGAACTATCTTGACTTAATCTCAGGAAGCTTATATTAAGCTAGGTATCAGCATCGCTTAAAAGCGACACCGGCATTCTATTCTTACTGAAACTAAAGAATAAACACCACGAAGTGGTAGCTTATTTTAACCCATGACAACGGCATGGGTAATGAACAGTTAAAATAATGTCGTCCTGAAAGGACAGTTTAGATTAGCACATTGGATTTCCTGATAAAATAGTTTTAAGCTGTCCTTTCAGGACGAATACGGTATTATACATATTTAAACCCAAGGCGTTGCCTTTGGGTTAAATTAAACAGGGCTTTCAGCCCGAATGTCGAAATATTAGACAAGAACTCATAATAATACAGATTAGTAAATGAATCCGATAGAAATCGGGTTTAAGATACAATTTTTTTAATATCTAAACAATTAAACAAAAATCTTATCATTTGCCTGACAAAGCCATTATTACTACTTTTGTTTCGTTTCAATAGAAGTAATAAATTGTCGTTCGTCAAATAATAATTATTAACAAATGAAGATATACCTATTTCTCTCTTTCGCTTTCATAATTGCCATCTTTAATTCATGTGGAGACTATGTTGATTGTTCAACCTACGATTTTGCAGATTGCCCAATTGAAGAACCTATTTCGTCAAACTTATATATTGAATTAAGCATTGATAGCGAAAATGATTCAGTACCTGTTGAATTTTATATTGGACGAGTTGAAGACGGAATACTTGACACATCATTTATTGCAACCGAAAACGAATACGTATTTGAGTTACCGGTAAACGAGTACTACTCTGCAAAAGCTGAATATATTAGCCATGGAAAAAAAGTTATTGTAATTGACGGAAACGAAATGCGAACATATCAAACATCGAAATGCGAGCAATATTGCTGGCAAATTAAAGGTGATGTGCTAAATATTAAGCTCAAATACGAAGGACAAAACAGCAAATAAGCAAAGTATAATTCTACTAAATGGAATAATCAATGAAAGTACATCAACTATTTCAGACAAGTTTATATCTTTTATTAATAGTAGTAGCAGCTTTCGTACTTTATCTCCCCACACTTTCTTATGATTTTGTTCTTGACGACAAAGTTGTAATAAGTGAAAATGACTTTGTAAAGAACGGCACAGCAGGCATACCTGATATTTTTAATAACGATAGTTTTACGGGCTATTTTGGGCATCAGCAAACATTACTTTCGGGCGGAAGATACAGACCATTGTCGCTTATTGTATTTGCTATTGAGTACCAAATATTCGGACTTGACACTTCAATTTTTCATCTTTTCAATATTATATTTTATGCAATAAGTTGCATGCTGTTATATTTTGTGCTTACTGAGCTTTTTAAAACTAAAGTTAAATCGGGAAATACCCTAAAACTTTTATCATTTGTTACCAGTCTGATATTTGTAATTCATCCAGTGCATACAGAAGTTGTAGCAAACATAAAAGGTTTAGATGAAATATTATCTCTTTTATTTTCGCTGACAGCTCTTTATTTTTTCCTTAAAGACAAAGCAAAAAACAAGTTTCTGAATATAAGTCTCGGTTTAGCATCAATGCTTTTAGCTTTATTATCGAAAGAAAACAGCCTGGCTTTCGTATTTATTATTCCTTTTTCATTGTACTTTTTCAGGAAGGACTCATTAACAGACTCTTTAAAAGCCGGAGCTGTATTATTGATTCCAGTATTTATATATTTTGTTTTCAGATATAATGCATTGGGATTTCTGCTATCATCAGGAATTAAAGAAAGCGGCATAATGAACGACCCTTATATAGATGTCAGTTTCATGGATAAAATTTCAACTATATTTTACACTTTGCTACTTTACATTAAGCTTATTTTCTATCCTAATCCTTTAACTCACGATTATTACCCATATCAGATATCAATTGAAGGTCCATTGGCAATACGCTCGATAATATCATTTGCAATTATCATCAGCTTAACAGTTTACTCATTTTTAAAGCTCAAAACCAAAAAGCTTAGCTCTTACCTCATCTTATTTTTTCTGGCTTCAATATTTTTAATGTCTAATATCATTGTCAACGTAGGGACATTTATGAACGAAAGATTCATATTTACAGCATCAATGGTATTGCCCATTCTTATTATCTACTTATTGAATAAAACATTTGAACTAAAATACAGGCAACAAATAATCTATTCAGCCACGGCTGCTTTGTTGCTCTTATCCCTGGTATATTATTATTTGAGCTACAAGCGAATACCGGCATGGGAAAATACAAAAACCCTAAATACAGCAGCGGTAAAAGTTTCTAAAAATAGTGCACGTGCAAATTGCTTTATGGGTGTTTGGATGTATAACGATTTAATTAAGGTTGACAATCTTGATGAAAAAGCGAAACTGATTAAGGATGCCAAAGTCTATATAGACAAGTCTCTTGAAATATTTCCTGAATATAAAGATGCTTTAGTAATGAAAGCAGGTCTGGCAACATCGCAATATAAAGTAGATAAAGATATGGAATCTTTATTACAGACTTTCAAGGAGATATTGCTAAAACGTCATATCGACTATGTTGATGAGTACCTTGACTGGCTAATTCCCAGAGCACCAAAAAACAGGATGACCACCTTTTTATTTGATTGTGGTTATAATATAATGGCAAAAAAGAAAAAGGACTATAAGCCGGCACTCAACTATCTTTCTAAGGCATATTCATTATCGCCAAACGATGAAAGAGTATTATTCGGGTTAACAATTGTCAATTATTTAATGAAGAACTATTCTGAAGCTATATCATATGGTGAAAAGTTTATTGTATTAAATAACAAGAATGCTGACATATATTACAAGCTTGGATTATCTTATAACTTTACCGGTAAATTCGATAAAGCTCAGTTATATTTAAATAAGGCTTATGCTTTAAACCCGAAACTGAAAAACAAATAGCTTATTTCTCTAAATAATCAAATAACATATCTATGCCCTTTTCTAAAGTTATATTTTGCTTATAGCCGAGGCTTCGGAGCTTTGAAGAATTAATTATGTATCTTGCCTTATCACCCTCCACTGTCGAATGAGAAACTGTACCCTCTTTTAATACAATATCAATCTCTTTATTATAGCGTTCAGTAAAAACAGACTTTACAATATGGGCAAGTTCTAAAATAGATAGTGTTACCCCTGATGAGATATTGAAAACATTTTCGCTTTTTGTATCAGTCAATAGTAATCTTTCAACGGCTATTGCCACATCGCTAACGTGAATAAAGTCTCGTTGAGGTGAACCATCAGAGCTTAATCTGATTATCTTTTCCTCGTAAGCAGTTTTGCATAAATCATTAACAACAAGCCACCAGCAATTATTTTCCTTAAAAACCGGATTACCATAGCTATTTGACAATCTGACACTAATGGCATCAGTATTTGATTTATTATTAAAAAGTTTTACAATATCCTCCGACAGTAAATGAGTAAGTCCGTAATTATTTACCGGAGATGTTGGAAAAGATTCATCTACATTTACATTACCTAGTCTGCCATAAACTTGTTGTGTTGAGAAATAAATAAACTTCTTTAGATTTAGTTTGGTAAATATATCAAGCAAATTCCATGTAGGAAAAACATTAACGGAATTAACAAACTCAATATCTCCTTCGGAAGCGAAATGGTCAAGGCTAACCATATGGACCACCGCATCAAATTGTTTCTCAGATAATCTGCTTAATAACTTCTTATCACGAATATCGCCAATTATTATTTCAATATTT
>JANTGP010000245.1 GCA_024762835.1 Bacteroidota bacterium | reverse complement strand
GAGGATATTAATCTTTGGAATGTTTAAAAAAACTAAAATTTACTCTACTGTAATTCCTATTATCAATAAAGTTTGGATGTCTCGAGAAGTTAATTTTATCCGGGTGCTCAACAATTAATAATCCTCCCCTGTTGAGAATATCATTATCAAAAACAAAATCAGGTATTTCAACTAAATCAGGTAAATCATAAGGAGGGTCAGCAAAAATAATATCAAACTTATCAAGGCTTCTTTTTAGATAAGAAAATACATCAGACTTAATAACCTTATGTGAATCAAAGCCAAATTCGTTAGCAATTTTTTTAATGAATTCAGAGTATTTAAAGTTTTTCTCGACACATGTAATATTTTGGCAACCACGTGAAGCAAATTCAAATGAGATACTCCCGGAGCCCGAAAATAGATCCAAAATACTAATCTCTTCAAAGACAAAACTATTATGCAAAATGTTAAACAGAGCTTCTTTAGCCATATCGGTTGTTGGCCTGTCTTTGAAAAACTTAGGCGGGCGAACAAGCCTTCCTTTATGTGTACCGCTAATTATTCGCATTGCTGTGTTTTTAATAATACAAAGAATCTGTAGAGCTTATTTACCTTTAAATTTACCGGAAATGAGATTGTGCTCAAATTATCAATAAAACGGACTTTCTTAAAATATTTTTCAATATTATTATACAATTCTTCATTCTCTTCAATATACCCGCTTAGAATTATTTCTTCAAGTTTATCAGAAATATTAAGCTGCTCGCTTACATTTGCAAGATAATACAGTATGTCATCATTATTTTTGTATGAATAGGAATTATTAAAAAATAAGTTTCCTGATTTAACACAAGTGATATCAATAATATCAAAGTTGCAATTTAAGAAAATAGAAATTTTCGATTTTTTATCTGATTCTTTAATTGCACAATTAACTATGCTGTTTACCTGATTATAAATATTGAAGTTCACAAATTGTCTTGACAAAACTCTTACTACACAATCGGGAATAGAAAATATTGAGTAAGCATTAAATAGTTCTAGTTTGTTTGACTGAAGCACTTCATCATCTTGTTGTTTGATATTGGTTTTAAATATCTCCGACAGGGCATCTTTATCGTATACAGGTGCAGGAACAAGTGTTGAGTTTTTTGTAATATAAGTGATTGATACTGATTTATAACTTAGCCTGAATAGTTCTTCTTCAATAATAAAATCATAAAGATACTGGCAATAATAATCAGCCGGAATATAATTTCTTGTTTCCGGAATAAACTTTTCTTTTAAAACAAGAATAGAATTATTACGAGTATCAATAATGCAAAAAGAAAATCCATTCAACGACAGTTGAATGGATAATCTATAAAATAATGAATCTTTTTTATTAATATCGGAATCTGTAATCTCGAAATCCTTCATATTTAACTTTCATCTACTCCCAGTTTCCGGCGTTATTATTTGCTTCCTCAAGGCTACCCACTTTTAGTCCGGGGAATTTTTTATTTACTTCTTTTTCGTCAACAATATTTACAATAAGCTGATGGTTTAAACCAATAAGCCACTTTCTATAATCTGCACGAGCTTCAAAAACCTGTACTTTTACATTAGATCCTGTTGTAATTTTCTTTGCACCAAGATCAAATTCCTCATGATTTGAAAATGGAATATATCTTAATGAGTCAGCGACAAAATCTTTAGAGAATAAAGTGTCAACAACTGCAATTTTAACAGTATCCCTAATAATAATACCTTTTTTAATAGCTTCTTGCTCAGTCATTCCTGCTTCCAACAAGCTATCAGGAATACTATTAATAGCTCTAACCATTGGAATAGAATCATGCTTAATAAAATCAATTAAAGCATCAAAATTATCAGCATATTTACCATTTACTTGCTTATAGGCAACCTCAGCAGTTCTAATATCAATAAGGTTTTGTTTAACTTTTTCATACCTGTAATCCATTTGCTTTTTAAATTGTATAGGGGTATTAATTCCATCATACAAGTAATAGGCTAGTACTACTATTACAATTGGAAATACAATCTGAAATAAAATTTTCAATTTAGGAACATTCGATAATAAAGAATTAATAAAAAATCCTAATAGAATTGAAGCTACTACAATAATAATTAAAATTGTCATTTTGATAATATTTATTTGTTTGTTTGCAAAAATAAACTTTTTTTTAGTTTCTTAATTATTAGATTGAATATATTGTAATAAAATGTTAAAAAAACACATCGAGTCTGTATTATTACAAAAGCTTGCATATCCCCCAACTGCATCTCAATCTATATTAATCGAAAAGATATCTGACTTTATATTAAACTTAAAAGACAATGATTTATTTCTTTTAAAGGGTTTTGCCGGTACCGGAAAAACTACAATGATTAATGCAATTGTTCAATGTCTTGCTGAGTTTAAGTATAAATCAGTACTGCTCGCTCCTACCGGCAGAGCTGCTAAAGTAATGAGTTCCTATACCGGAATAGCAGCATCAACAATACATCGCAAAATATACAGACAGAAATCTTCAAAAGACGGTTTTGGAAATTTTACTTTGTCGATTAATACTCATTCCAACACCTTTTTTTTTGTTGACGAAGCTTCGATGATTGCCAACAATTCATATGAGTCAAACGTTTTTGGTAGCGGTAAATTACTCGACGATTTATTATCATTTGTTTTGAACAACAGCAATTGTAAACTTATTTTAATTGGTGACGAAGCACAACTTCCACCTGTTGGTCTTACTATTAGTCCGGCATTAGATAAATCTGAGCTTGAAAAATACAGCTATAAGATACAGGATACTACAATGACAGATATTGTTCGCCAGGCTCTTGATTCAGGTATTCTTTTCAACTCATTTAAAATAAGAAAGATGATTAAAGATGAGTTATTGGGATATCCAAAATTAGAGACAAAACAATTCAGTGATATTGTAAAGTTACCCGGAAGCGAATTGGTTGAAGAGATAGAGACTTCCTACAGCTCGGTTGGGATGGAAGATACTATTATTGTTTGCCGGTCGAATAAACGTGCAAATAAATACAACAGCGGAATAAGAAACCAAATACTATATAGAGAAGAAGAAATTACAGCCGGTGATTTACTGATGGTTGTAAAAAATAATTATTTCTGGTTAAACGATGAAAAGACAGCTGATTTTATTGCAAATGGCGATATTGTTGAAGTTTTAAGAATTAAAAACTACGAAGAGAGATATGGTTTTCGTTTTGCTGACATAACTATAAGACTTATAGAACATGATAATATTGACCTTGATGTAAAAATCATTTTAGACACACTAACCATTGATGGTCCTTCGCTTAATTACGAAGATAATAAAAATCTTTTCTATTCGGTATTGATAGATTACAGCGAAATAAAAGGCAAAAAGAATCAATATAATAAAGTAAAAGAAGATCCGTTTTTCAATGCACTACAAGTAAAATTTGCCTATGCCGTCACATGCCACAAAGCTCAGGGTGGACAATGGAGACATGTATTTATTGATCAAGGTTATATTACTGATGAACAACTAAATTATGATTATTACAGATGGCTGTATACAGCAATAACGAGAGCAAGTGAAAAGGTATTTCTTGTCAATTTCAATAAGCAGTTTTTTATTGATGAATATGAATAGTTATCTCACAAAAACCTTTTGGCCTGCAAACTCACTATCTGAAATTACTTGAACAAAGTAATATCCTGATACAGAATTAACAGAAATTATATAGTAATTATTACCATCAGCTTTATGTCTTACAACTTCTTGCCCTAACATGTTATAGATAATGATATCGCCATACAAAGCATCCGAAGAGTTAACATGAATACCATCATAA
>JANTGP010000244.1 GCA_024762835.1 Bacteroidota bacterium | reverse complement strand
AATTACTACATAAATAGCTTTATACATTTGATAATTATTAAATTAAATTAATTAACATATTTCATCTTTGATATTAGACCAATTGGTCATATATTTGTATGTTTTCTTGTTGTAGCTATTAACTTATTTTAATGGGTGATATTATTGTATCACATGCAACTAAAATATACATAAACAAGTCTAATTAAAATGAAAAAAATAAAAAGTTTGTCATGAGAAAAATTATACTCCTTTTAGCTGTTATCTTTACTTCTATTCTTTCATATTCGGGTAATCCTGAGAAAGATATTAAATTGAAATCCGGAAAAACTTCGTGTAAAATTGTTAATGGTAATGATTATTCATTTACTGTATATAATTCAATATCAGTAATTAGAGAAATTGGCGTTACATCAAAAGCAGGAAACTTTACAAAGCTTTTAATTGATGGTTATGTTGGGACTAAGCAAATAGGTTTCCCTGAATTACCGGTTATTACCCGTTTACTTGAAATACCATTCGGTGCAGAAGTGAAAATATCTGTTGTAGGTTTTGATGAAGAAATTATAGATCTTGGTGCTAACGAAGCTAAGTTATTGCCAACTCAGCCATCACTCTCAAAAAGTCTTGATGTTGAAGATGTAGAGTTTTATTATAACGAAAAAGCATATACCTTAAATCGTTTTTCAAGCGAACCTAAAGCTGAGGTTGATGTTCTTGGCAAGATGAGAGGAGTACAATTAGGTCGTTTAAGAGTTCAGCCTTTTTCCTATAATCCTGAAACCAATCAACTAAAAGTTTATAATAATCTTAAAATTGAAGTAAGTTTCCCAAATGCGGATATTTCAAGAACTAAAGCTAATGAACAGGGTAAATATTCACCTGTTTTTTCTCAAAATTTTAACAGATTAGTTAATCATAAGAATATTGAAAGAGAACTTATTACAATTGCACCCTTAAAGTATGTAATTATTTCAGACCCGATGTTTGCGAATATTCTTCAACCATTTATTGAATGGAAAACAAAAAAAGGTTTTAATGTGGTAGTTGGCTATACTGATGATCCTGCTGTTGGAAATACAACAACAAGTATAAAGAATTATTTAGCAAACGAATATAACTCGGCAACAACAAACGATCCGGCTCCTTCTTTTGTGTTATTAGTTGGCGATATTCAACAAATTCCAACTTTCCAGGGTACTGCCGGAAGCCATGTAACTGATTTGTACTATTTCGAGTATGATGGTGGAGGTGATATTTATCCTGAATTGTATTACGGAAGATTCTCTGCTACTAATAATGAACAGTTACAACCACAGATTGATAAAACACTTGAATACGAGCAATATTTAATGCCTGATCCTTCATTTTTAAATGAAGTTGTAATGATTGCCGGTGTTGATGCTTCAAATGCTCCAACCTATGGCAATGGTCAAATTAACTATGGAACAGATAATTATTTTAATGCTGCCCATGGCTTATTGTCACATACTTATTTGTATCCATTATCAGCTGCTTCTACAAGTGCAGCAGAAATTATTGCAGATGTTAGTAATGGCGTGGCTTTTGCAAATTATACAGCTCATTGTAGTCCATCAGGTTGGGCAGACCCGAGTTTTACAACTTCTAATATTTCAGGTTTGGCAAATGCTCATCAATATCCTTTAATGATAGGAAATTGCTGCTCGTCTGTTGAGTTTCAGCAAAACGAGTGCTTTGGTGAAGCGATACTCAGGGCTGCTGACAAAGGTGCAATGGGTTATATTGGTGGATCGAATAGTACATATTGGAATGAGGATTACTGGTGGGGCGTTGGCTCTGGTGCAATTTCTGCAAATCCTACTTATGCCGGAACAGGTTTAGGCTCTTATGATAGATTATTCCATGATAATGGTGAGGCTGAGGTTGAATGGTATATAACAAATGGCCAAATGGTTCAGGCCGGCGATTTAGCTGTAACTCAAGCAGGAGGAGCTGAAACATATTATTGGGAAATTTACCATTTAATGGGTGACCCTTCTGTTACTACATTTTTATCTGTACCCGACCCTCTTGTTTGTACTCATTATGCTGCTGTGCCGGTTGGAACCGGTTCTCTTGTTGTCACAACTGAGGAGAATGCTTATGTTGCAATTAGCATGGATGGTGTTCTATTGGATGCTGCAATTGCAGATGCTACAGGTATAGCTACTTTAAACTTTCCGGGTCTCACTAATGTTGGAACGGCTTCGGTTGTTGCAACAAAGCAGAATAGAGCACCATATATCGGCACCCTTGATGTTATTGTAAGCAATGCTCCTTTTGTTGTTTATTCACAATTCAATATTAACGACAGTTTGGGGAATAACAACTCTTTAGCTGATTTTGGCGAAACAGTTAATTTAGATGTTACACTAAATAACCTTGGGACAGTTGATGCATTAGGTGTTAATGCTGTTTTAAGTACAGCTGATACTAATATTACAATTATTCAGAATACTGCCAATTTCGGGAATATCCTTGCATCGTCTAATGCATTATTAAGCTCAGCTTATCAGATTCAGGTCGGAGCTGTGTTTGAAGACCAGCATATTATACCAATGACTATTGATGTGACTGATAACAACGGAGGTTCGTGGAGTTCTAGTTTAGTGATGACAATTAATGCACCTGTTCTTTCAATTGAGAATATTCAATTTAGTGACGCTGCTGGTGGCAATGGAAATAGCATTTTCGATCCGGGTGAAATTATCGTTTTAACTTATGATGCATTAAATTCCGGTCATGCTATGTCTGATGTTGCTATTTCATCTGTTAGCTCTTCAAGTCAATATATCAACGTAACGACAAATCCGGTCTTATTAGGTCAAATGGGAATATCTGCCTCAGATTCTGTTGAGGCTGTAATAGTAGTTGATCCTCAAACCCCAATGTTTGAAAGCGTTGACTTAACTGTATCTATAGAAGCAGGCGACTATTCAAGTGAAATAAGTTTGCAAAAACAAGTTGGATTATTGGTTGAAACATGGGAAGCCAATACATTTACTAGTTTTAATTGGAACAACTCTGTTGATGTACCCTGGACACTTCAGGGCAACGAGACTTATGAAGGAAATTTGGCAGCACAATCAGGTAGTATTGGTAATAATCAAACCTCCACACTCTCAATTGATATTGATGTTACAAGTGCCGATTCAATCTCTTTTTACAAAAAGGTATCATGTGAGGCACCGGGTTATTATGGAATTTACGATAAGCTTGAGTTCTTTATTGATAATGTTTCAAAAGGAGAATGGGGTGGTGAGATTGATTGGTCTAAAGAGTCGTTTTACATTTCTGCCGGAACTCATACTTGTAAATGGGTTTATTCAAAAGATGCAAATACTGTAGGTGGAAGTGATTGTGCATGGGTTGATTTTATTTCTTTCCCCCAAATGCAAGGCTCATCAACAAATAACGCACCTGTGTTTACTTCAACGCCCGTAACTGAGGTTAATAAAAATGAGCTATATTCTTATACCATTACAACAAATGATATTGACGGCGACCAATGCGAATTAAGTGCTGTTTCTATTCCCGCATGGTTAAGCTTTACTGACAATGGTGACGGTACAGGTACTCTATCAGGAACACCCGGAGATAATGATGTTTATACTCACTCAATTGCACTTTCAGTTACTGATGCTATTGCATTTAATTATCAAAGTTACAATCTTACTGTTATTCCTCCTGCCTCATTAAATGAGATTCAAAATGATATTAATTTCAATATATATCCTAATCCAATATCTACAAGAACTAATATTAGCTTTGATTTAAATGAAAGCGGTAAAGTAAAGTTGTCTGTTTTAAATTCACTTGGACAAGAGATTAGTGTTATTGTCAATTCTAAGTTTCAGAATGGTGGTAA
>JANTGP010000243.1 GCA_024762835.1 Bacteroidota bacterium | reverse complement strand
ATCAATATATTGGAAATATCCCATCAGATAATGTAAATGGATAAACTGCTTTTTCATTAAGAAATTGCTTAAATAAGTAAGATCCATTTTTTTCTTCAAACACAATAACACCGCTTAGTTCAGGATACAGTTCAAATAATCCATTATTGTCTTTTACTAAAATATTTTGAATTTCATCATAATTGAGTGGAAAGAAAAAATCAAAGAATAATGCAATAAAATAAGGTGACTTGTGATTTATAACCAAATGTTTATATAACTGAATTTTATTCAACACGGTATCATACAAACGTTTAGAATTATTTTTCTCTTCATCCCTCCAAACTACAATCATCTCTTTTCTATCTAAAGAAGTATTTATTTTTTGTTCCATAACTTTATCAATATGTATACTGGTTAGTTCAACTAAACATTTAATATTCGAATTGTCATCAAGAATGCACCAGTCTGGTGTTTTTCCATTTATCTTTAAATCATACTTAACTTTTGGGCATATTGAACTAATAAATGCTCCTAAAATTAATTCTCTCGTAGTATGCAAACTTTGAGATGAACTGACAGTATATTGTTTGAATTTACGAAGAAATTTATTTTGATCTTCTTCATCAAGATAACTGAAACATTTATAAATTAATTCGTTAATTGACTTGTTTAATGCAATCTTATTTTTACTCATAAACTATTTGTAATTATTGAATACTTACTCTTTCTGTCAATCATTCTCGCCGAAGCTCTATATTAAAACCTCGGCGAGATGTAATTGACTTACTATTTTCCTGATGTATCTTCTTTGACCTCCTCCGAGTATAACACAACCTGAACATAGTTTTCAGTATTTAAGTATTTATTGGCTGCTTCTTTTATCATATCCACAGAAAGAGTTTTTACATAATCCGGGAATTTAAGAATATCTTTCAAATCTACACCGTAGAAATGATTCCTGTAAAGTTTATTAATCCAAAAACCGTTTTTCTTTAAGTTAACTTCGTAATCCCGGGTTTGTGTTTCTCTAACTTTATCAATATTAATTTGAGGCGGACCAACAGTTTTAATACTATCTATTTGAGTAAAAAGACTTTGGATCATTTCATCAACACGTTCCGGGTTGCAGCCAAACATAATATTAAAAGAATATTCTTTACGAGGATAATAACTTGCATCATGCCACATCCATACACCGTAAGTTCCTCCCATTTCTTCCCTCATTACTTCGCGCAGTTTAATGCTTAAAACATCTACTAATGAGCTTAGTCCGTATAAACTACTATACTCTCCTTCATAAGAACCCGTGAATGATACCCTAACCATACTTTTTGGTTCAATGCCCTTATGAACTTCTTTTTTAATAACGCCTTTCGGTTTGAAAACCTTTGTGTCCTTCCATGTTTCAACACGGTTTGTAACCGGTAATCCGCCCAGATAGGTTTGAATTAATGGTTTGATCTTATCTATTTCAAAATTGCCCACAAAAAAGAAAGTAAAATCACTTGCATCGGCAAAACGGTCTTTATAAAAGTTCATTGCAGTTTTGTAGTCTATCTCATTAAGTAAGGCTTCCGACCATGGGCGTGAACGCATATGATGTTGAGCCAGAGTTACTTGAATTGTATCCTGAAATGCTGATTCGGGCCGTGCACTTCTGTTTTGAATAAATCCTTTCATACGTGTTAAATAAGATTGGAAGGCTTCATCATCCTGTCTCGGAGCTGTAAAATAAAGATAGATCATTTGGAACATTGTTTCTATATCTTGCGGAGACGCACTACCCCTTACTCCTTCAGCAAGATCAGTTATATACGGACGTACATTTACAACTTTACCGCTAAGTTTTTTATTAAGCTCTATATTACTAAAGGCACCAACTCCACTTTCTTGAATAATACTAGTGGCCATATTTGCAGACATGTATTGATCATCAGACACTAAAGAGTTACCGCCAAAACTATATGCATTAAACTTTATTTCATCATTTTTGAAATCTGTTGATTTTAGAATTACGTTAATACCATTTGCTAGTTTCAATTCGGTTATTCCAAGGTTGTCATTAGTTTTTTCTTCTATAATTTCTGCAGGTTTCGGTATATCGGCAACTAAAGGTTCATCGCTAATTTTATCTTCGTAAGGTTTAATATCTTTCTTTTCAACTTTATTAAACACAGCTAATAATTGTTCTTCATTTGGAATATCAACATTTTCCTTTTCCGGTGCACTTATCATTATAACACGATTATTATCCGTTATCCATTTATTAGCGAGCTCATTTATTTCTTCCAATTTAATTTCCGGTAAAAGCTGCTTATAAAGTGCAAGCTGTTGTTCAGCATTAGGAATTGGATTGTCATTTAAAAAATTATAGACATAACTTCTTGCAAAACGGTTTGATTCAGTTTTATCTCTTTCTTTATAAGCTTGTTCTTTACCTCTTAATATTTCCTTTTTCGATCGCTCAAATTCCGTATTTGTAAAACCGTATCTTTTAACCCTATTTGCTTCGGTTAAGAGCGCATCCAGTCCTCTTTCTATTCCATCTTCTTTTACACCACCGCCTAAGTAGTATACTTCTTTGGTCCTTACAAAACTACCTTTTCCTGTATAGCCGTATAAAAAGGGTGGATCAGCTTTTTTTGTTAATTCCATAAGCCGATTGTTTAGCATATTGCTGTATAGACTTGCCATTACCATAACTCTGTAGTCAGCAATAGTTTTCTTTGGCTGAGCTTCGCTTTTATAATATACTGCAATTTGTGTTCTATCAGCTTCCTTGTCGGTTGCAATTGCAAATAAAACATCATCATGATCCGGAACCGGATACATTATACGCTCTCGCGGATTTTCAAACTTTGGAATTGATGCAAAATGTTTTTGAATTAAATTAAATATCCAATCTTTGTCAAAATCACCAACTGCAACAACTGCCATTAAGTCAGGTCTATACCAATCTTTGTAATACTTTCGGAGAGTTTCATAACTGCATGAATCAATAATTTCTTTCTTCCCAATAGCAAGTCTTTCTGCATAACGGGAATTCTTAAATAAAATTGGCAATTGCTTATCAAGCATTCGCATCCAAGCTCCGCGACCCAAGCGCCATTCTTCTCCCACAACTCCACGCTCTTTGTCAATTTCCTCATCTTCGAAACTAACATTATGTGCCCAATCTTCCAAGACCTGCATCCCGGTTTCAACATAATATGCACTGTCTGTCGGAACATGAATAAAATATACTGTTTCATCAAAACTTGTGTAAGCATTAATATCAGCGCCAAATTTCATTCCGATGGATTCCAAATAATCAATTAATTCGTGTTTTTTAAAATTTTTGGTTCCGTTAAATCCCATGTGTTCAACAAAATGTGCTAATCCCCTTTGATTCTCCTCCTCAAGAACAGCACCGGCATTTACAGCTAACCAAAGTGTTGCCCGGTTTTCCGGTTTTTTGTTTACTTTAATGTAGTATTTTAGTCCATTAGCAAATTGTCCGTGTGTAATATTCGGATCAACCGGAATGACATCTTCTTGCTTCAGGTTTGATGGTTTTATTTCCTCTACACTTTGTGCAATTAATAAGAAAGTTGAGAGAAGATAAAAGATCAGTAGTGAGATTAATACTTGCATTTTTTTCATGGTATTCTCCTTGTTGAAGTGATAATAATATGAATAACTTTAAGTATATATTTATGTAAAAACCAATATTATTTTAGTCTTACAATTCTAAATTGGCTTTGCTATTTATTCAATTATATCAAAAAAAGTACAATTTACTTAGCGGAGAATAAGGAGTGAGATATTCATAAGTGTAAATTGCTTAAATCTAAATGCACACTATCAGAACTTAAAAAATAATATAATAATATTCAATGCATTAAAATAGGT
>JANTGP010000242.1 GCA_024762835.1 Bacteroidota bacterium | reverse complement strand
CTATTTTAGAAGATATTTATATAATTTTTAGATTTAGGCAAAGACAATTCTTTTACAGCCTTATCTACACCACATTATCAAGCTGATTCCTGTTCTTTGACTTTTGTTTCTTAAATTCAGATAAAGTTATTCCCGTTACTTTCTTAAACTGCCGTGATAAATGGGCAGTACTACTATAATTTGTTTTATAGGCAATCACCGAGAAGTTTAATTCATTATATGAGATCAATTCTTTTACTCTCTCAATTTTCTGAAGGATTATAAATTTCTCAATAGTAATATTTTCAATATTAGAAAATATACTTGAAATATAAGAGTAATCATAGTTTAGTTCATTTGAAAGATAAACAGAGAAATTAATTTTCAGGTCTTCACCCTCGTAATGGTGAATATAGTCAATAATTAAAGTTTTTACTTTTTCAATTATTTGAAGGTTCTTATCTTGAATAAGCTCAAAGCCGATTGATTTTAATTCTTTATCCAATAAATCATAATCAACAAAGCTATCGTCAATTATTGCATGACCAAGTTTAACTTCGCTAAAAGGGATATTAAGCTTAGCTAAACTTTGCTCAACCGCCATTATACAGCGGTTACAAACCATATTTTTAATATGAATCGTAGTCATAGCTTTTTATTAATTTTTCAAAGGTAATAATATTTAATTAGTGCTTAGTAAAATCAGTTGTTTACATACAGACACGAAACTGTTATATTACAATATTATCAGTCAATATGTTCAATTCACAATATTTAAAGTGCTATTAAATTTTATCCTCAAGCAAATTAAAGTCTAATTGTTTCTTTAAAAGATTAGCACTCTTTACCTCCACTCTTACCTCATCGCCAAGTCTGTAAGATTTTCCTGTATTTTGCCCGCTTATGCAATAATCTTCTTCGTCGAAAACATAAAAATCATCTTGTAAGTCTCTCAATGCAATCATACCTTCAACCTTGTTATCAACTAGTTCGACAAATATTCCAAAATCGGTAACACCTGAAATAATTCCATCAAA
Organism: Bacteroidota bacterium; assembly: GCA_024762835.1. Classification (GTDB taxonomy): domain Bacteria; phylum Bacteroidota; class Bacteroidia; order Bacteroidales; family M50B96; genus JANTGP01. The sequence continues at coordinate 2,858 of JANTGP010000242.1, read as the reverse complement.
CTCTTGCCCGATTTTATCTGTCATGTATTCAACTTGTTTAAACTTAATTGAGGCTCTTTCGGCTAATGCAGATTTTGTCTCCATATCAGAGCAATGCTTGCATCGTTTTTCGAGTTCATTGTCATCAACCGATTTACCGCCATTCAAATACTCAAATAATAGACGATGAACCACTAAATCAGGATAGCGTCTGATTGGCGAAGTAAAATGAGAATAGTACTTAAATGCCAAACCATAATGACCAATATTTTGGGTAGAATAAATTGCTTTTGCCATTGACCTGATAGCAAGATTCTCTATTAAGTTCTGTTCTTTGGTGCCTTCGACCTGATGAAGCAATTTATTTATTTCCTGCGATGTACCTATACCGCCCTTTGTTTTAATTGAGTAACCAAATCTTGAAATAAATGTTGCAAAAGTGTTTAAACGCTCAAAATCTGGCTTGTCGTGAATACGATAAACAAAAGTTCTTGCCATAGTTCCTTTTCTAACTTTCCCAATCTTTTCAGCAACCTTTTTATTGGCAAGCAACATAAATTCTTCTATAAGTTCATTTGAAAGACCATGTTCTTTAAAATAAACGCCAAGTGGCTTCCCATTTTTATCAAGCTTAAACTTAACTTCAGCTCTGTCAAAAGATATGGCACCCAATTTAAAACGTTCGCTTCTTAGCTTTTGTGCTAATTCATTCAGCAGAAGAATCTCCTCTTTTAGCTCTCCTTCTCCCGTATCAATTATATTTTGAGCATCGCCATACGAAAATCTCTTGTCAGAATTTATTATAGTTTTACCAAACCATTGGTTTAACACTTTTGCCTCATCACTCAACTCAAAAACTGCAGAAAAACATAGTTTGTCTTCGTTAGGACGAAGAGAACAAATAAAGTTAGAAAGTTTCTCAGGAAGCATAGGAACAACCCTGTCAACCAAATAAACCGAAGTAGCTCTCTCGTAAGCTTCTTTATCGATAATTGTACCGGGTTGAACATAATGGCTTACATCAGCTATATGAACCCCAACTTCCCAGTTTCCATTATCAAGCTTGCGTACAGAAAGAGCATCGTCAAAATCCTTTGCATCAGCAGGGTCAATAGTAAAAGTAGTAATTTCTCTAAAGTCTCTTCTTTTGGCTATTTCCTCTTTTGTAATATCCAAATGCAATTTCTCGGCAGCCTGTTCAAGCCTGTCATCAAATTCGTAAGGTAACTGAAACTCCTCGAGAATAGCATGAATCTCGGCATCATTCTCACCAGCCATTCCAAGCACTCTAACAATCTCTCCAACAGGATTCTTTGTTCGTTTCGACCATTCGGTAATTCTAACAATTGCTTTTGTACCATTCTCAATATTTCTCAATTGCGAAGCAGGTATAAAAATATCATACTGCATATTTTTACTATCAGGTATTAAGAAACCAAAAGTATTTGTCTTCTCAATTGTACCTACAAAAGTTTCTCTGGCTCTTTTAAGAACTTCAACCACTTCGCCCTCAACCTTATTCCTTTGCTTCTTACTTCTAACATGAACTTTTACAGTATCACCATGCAAAGCCATTCTTAGATTCTCTCGACTAACGAATATATCTTCCAATACATCATCAGAGATAATATATGCCGAGCCCCAACTTGTTAAATCAACGGTTCCGGTTATATATGCTTCTTTATGCAGGTATCTGAACTTGCCCGTCTGAACCTCTGATAGATAACCTGCAGATTTAAGTTCGTAAAGAACAGTTGTAATAAGTTTACGTGTAGATTCATCGCCAATGTTTAGCCGCTTGGCAATTTGTTTATAATTCAAATTTAATGAAGGATTATTTGTGAACACTCCTACAATTTTATTACGTAATTGCTTTTTTTTCAATGGTTTGCTTCTTTTCTGATTCATATTCCCATTTCTTGTCTTACTCATTCTTTTTAGTTTAATGAAACAAATTCATGTTTCGATTTTTTCTGTTTCGTAATTCTACAAATTTACAAATTTACAGGCTCTTATCAAATACCACAGCTGGTTTCTGAAAATCCCGGCAATAAGCTATCTTTGGGCATGAATAAACTCTTAGCTGTAGACCTTGGAATTAAAACAGGACTTGCCCTTTTCAACAAGAATTGCAAGCTGGAATGGTTTCGTTCAAAAAATTTTGGCAATAAAGCTCAACTTGGCAGGGCTGTTTTTAATTTGCTTAAAGAAATTGATAACTTAGAATATTTAGTAGTTGAAGGAGGTGGTCAGTTATTTTATATTTGGGAAAAAGAAGCCATAAGAAGGGGAATAAAAGTAATTCAGATACAGGCTAATACATGGCGAAAAGAGCTACTTTTAATGAGAGAGCAAAGAACAGGGCAACAAGCCAAAGGCTTTGCAATAAAACTTGCAGTTGAAATAATTAAGCAACGTGCAGAAAAGAAACATATTTCAATTAACGATGATGCGGCAGAAGCTATTCTAAGCGGATATTGGGCATTAAAAGAAGTTAAATGGCTGGATAAATACTAATTGTTCTTGCCGGAATTTTTAAATCCTATGGTGAAATAATTTATATCAATACTAAATAGACAGGAAAAACATGATTGATAAAAGGAAATTGAACTTTTAGCTCTATAACACTCAGAATGCATATTTTGTGAATAAAGATTTATTATTACATTTGTGCAACCCAAAAAAATACTGTAGTTTTATTAACTACATAACAAGTCTTAATAAAAACAATTTGCTTTTATTAAGGCTTTTGACCTCTATTATAAGCTGACATTTTTCAGATTTTGCCGGTTATGCCGTATTATTTTGTTTGAATGTAATTTTATTTTATTAATTAAATTTTAAGCTTATGAAAAAGAAATCTTTACTTAAAAAAACAT
>JANTGP010000241.1 GCA_024762835.1 Bacteroidota bacterium | reverse complement strand
TTGTCATGTACTAAAAAAATAACTAATATAAAACAAACCTTTATTATGAAACAATTTAAAATATCTATTAGCATTATTATTACAATATTAGTTTTTATACAGTGTAACTCATCAACTAATAAAAACGATAAGAAAGAAATTCAGGAAAAATCTGAGAATGGCCATGTTGTTGACATGCCTTTTTTTAAAAAAGGAGAATTATTAGCATCTGAAGATTTCTCTGACAACTTGGATAAGTGGATGACTGAAGGTGATGTTACTGCCCGAATTGATAGCGGTCTTCTATATTTTTCATCAGATTCATCGCAATCCGATCGTAGATATCAGAAAGGTAATATTTGGTGGCGTTTTTATGTGCAGTCTCCGTATATTCTTGAATATGAATATAAATCGTTAAACAATAATCGTGGTTTATCAATGGTGTTTTGGAATTCGTTTGGTCTCGATGGTAAAAATGTATTTCAGTGGGAGCGTACTGGCTTGTACGATGAGTATATTAATGGTAACCTACATGCATACCATGTATCATATCATAGATTTAACAGTAATCTATCTAATATTCGAAAAGCACCTGGTTTTCACCTTGTGTCATCTCAGGAAGACCCAATACCCCAATCTGATACAAATTGGCATAAAATTAAGATTGCTACTGCCGGTAATCATCAGAAAGTGTACTGCGATGGAAAACTTGTACATGATTTTATTGATGAAAGTAAAACCTGCATGAACGAAGGTGAGTGGATGCATACTATTCCTTGTTCTGGCACTGGAGATGTTCCATTGTATGGAGCTATAGGTATCCGTCATACGCAAAAACAACAAGCCTTGTACGATAACTTTAAAATTTATCGACTAGATGTTGATATTTCTACTAAGCAAATGAAAAATGCAATTATTATAGATAATAATGATGCAGGTTTCTCTAAGAAGGGTGAGTGGAAGGCATCTACACGCGATAAAGCTTATGAAGGTGAGAATTACCTCTGGTGTAAAAATGGTGATGGTTCAGCAAAAGCTGTATTTAGTCCCAAACTTCCTAACGATGGTAAATACAGAGTATACATAAAATGGGTAGCAAGTAAACCCAGTGATCGCGCTACAAATGCAAAATATACGGTTAAGTTTGGAGATGTAATACAAAGCATGAAGGTTGATTTAACACAACTTGAACAAGCAGGAAAATGGTTTATGTTAGGAGAGTATTCTTACTCTATAGGCGATGATGTTTCTGTAACTCTGACTAACAAGGCTGATAATACTGTTGTAGCTGATGCGGCTATGTTTATCCTAAATAAAAACAAATAAATTATGAAAAACAATAAAAAACAACAAAGATTATATTCTTTAGATGCCTTACGCGGGTTTGACATGTTAATGATTTCAGGTGGTGGATTATTTATTTACCTGATGTACGGCAAAACTAATATGGGATGGCTAAATTCATTAGCCCTACAAATGGAACATCCAGCATGGGGTTCAACATTAACATTATTTGATTTTATCTTTCCTCTATTCCTATTTATCTCAGGTATATCACTATCATTTTCGATTAACAGTCAGTTAAATAAAGGGGTTTCAAATACTAAAATCTACAAAAAAGCCTTTATACGTATGATAGTGCTAATGTTATTGGGTTTTATTTACAAAAATAGCCCTATAGACATATATCATCCTGCTGAAATGCGATACTCTAGCATATTGGGACGTATTGGTATAGCGACTTTTATAACAACCGTAATTTATATTAACTATTCGTGGAAGAAAAGATTATTTTGGGTTGGAGGCATACTCATAGCTTATTATATTGCTATGTGTATTATACCAGTGCCTGGCTATGGGGTTGCAAATTTCACTATAGAAGGTAATCTTATGGGATTTATCGATAGAGCAATAATGCCAGGTCGGCTACATGATGGTATTTATGACGAACTTGCAATATCTACACACCTGCCTGCTTTAACTTTGACAATATTTGGTTCGTGGGCTGGTGATATACTTCGTAATGGAAAAACCTCATCCACATATAAAATCAAATATCTTACAATAATTGGTGTCGTAAGTTTAGCTTTGGGGTTAATCTGGGGTTTACACTTCCCAATAATCAAAAGATTATGGTCTGGTTCATTTATTTTAGTTACGGGTGGTGCCTCTTTCTTAATGATGGCTCTTTTTTATTGGTTAATTGATGTGAAAAAGTACACGAAATGGGCATTTGCCTTTCAGGTAATTGGACTAAACTCTCTACTTATATATTTAGCTTACGATTTTATTGATTTTAGCTACACATCAAACTTGCTATTCTCAGGTCTTTACAGTTTTTTTGCAGATAAATGGCACGAGGTATTTGAGAGTTTTGGAGCTTTAGTATTAGTTTGGTTATTTTTATATTTTTTGTATCGAAAAAAAATATTTCTGAAGATATAATTTTAACTATCTACTTTTTTAATTGGAAGTAAAAACTTAACAAATCATGGTAAATATCAGAGGATTATTTATTTTTAGTATTCTCATTTTATTCATTTCTTGTGGGCAGGTAAAAAAAGAGACTAATTTCACATTTATTCAAAATCAGGAAGGTGTAGAACTGCTAGAAGGTGAACAAAAGGTGTTTTTTTATCAGAAAGCGCAAGTACCTGTTTGGGAAAATCCAGCCATAAGTAAAGATGCCTTGTTTAATCATTATATCCACCCTTTATATAGTTTATCGGGAGATACCATTACAGAGGCTCAGCCGAAAGATGATATTTGGCATTTACACCATAGAGGAATATTTTGGGCTTGGCATCAAATCTTTATGGGTGATTCGAGTCTTGGTGACGGGTGGATTATGAAAAATATTAGGTATGATATTACCAATATTAAAACGGTCGTACATAGTGATATGGCCATTCTTGATTTAAAGGTTAATTGGGTCTCTTTTAAGAATAATCAAGATCTTGTATTTATAAAAGAGCATAGTATTATAAAAGTTTATCATTCGGATTTGAATAAACGAATAATTGATTTTGAAATTACTCTAAATTCGGTAATACCAACAATTAGTATTGCTGGATCTAAAGGTGAAAAAGGATATGGTGGATTCTCAACTCGAATAAAACTGCCTGATAATACAATATTTAGATCAGAAACTGGAGAGGTGTCTCCACAGATGAATCAAACTTCTGCCGGGGCATGGATTGATATTTCGCATAAAGATTCTTTAAGTGGTGAGAATAAGGGCTTAATTATTATGGCTAGTAATAATATCTTAAATACTCAATTACAATGGATTCTAAGAAGAAAAAATAGCATGCAAAATGCAGTTTTCCCAGGCGTTGAACGCTATAGTATTAAGCAAGAAAAGCCACTGATTTTAAAGTATCGATTAGTTATACATGAAAGAGAAAAACTATCTGTTGATACGATTAATCAATGGTATAAAGAATATATTAGTTCTGTTATGTAAATATATTTGCATGATTAGATATATAGCAAAAAGAAATTAGACTATCAGGATAAGATATATTTTAAGTTAATTAAAAATGAATATAGAAGTGATTCATATAGGATGCTTTGCTTTATTAATGATATAAAACTTGCATTTGAAATGAATTACACATTATTATCTAATTGATTATATGAATTTTAAGTGTTTCTCAGCAAACCCTGGGTAATCATGCTTTTATAGTTAAAATATCATAAGGCATTACATACAATTTTTATTTTTATTAATTGGTATTAACTAATTGCATATTGTTAATAGGCAGGTTATTAATTGATGTTGAACTAAACCTCACTGGTGTTCGGTAGTTTTTTAATCATCGTAAATCAGTATTGTCTGGAGATTGTATCTCAGTATATATTCTTTTATTTAAGCAAAAAAGTTCTACTTTATGCTA
>JANTGP010000240.1 GCA_024762835.1 Bacteroidota bacterium | reverse complement strand
CCGGCTTCAAAATTCACCGAAAGGATGATGATGAGAGGGATTTAGCCCGGGATAAAAACCTAACAGGTCTCCAGGACCTGTTAGGTTTGCGCGAACGAAGAAAAAAGTTAATGGAAATGACAAGCGAATGTTTTAGGTTTGGTTTGTTTGGAAATGACAAGCGTGGACGCTTGTCACATATTAAGAGAAAAATAATGAAAATAAAAGGATTTTTATTAGCGGTATTAATTGTTACTGCAACTTTTACCAAAGCGCAAAACAATGTGGATATCAGTGGATTTGCAAGAAATTACACAAGTATTCTTTACGATAACGGCGACTTTAACATGTTGCAAAACACCTTGAATGTGAATTTTGAAAAGATGGGCGACAAGATTGCATTTAAAGCCAATCCGATGTTCTATTTGTACGGCATTGATAGCCTTGATTTTAGAATGCGGGAGATTTATCTCGATCTCTATTTCAAAAGTGTTGACATTCGCATTGGTAAACAGCAGGTGGTATGGGGAAAAGCCGACGGAGTATTCGTAACGGATATTGTTTCACCATTAAATTTGACAGAATTTCTTTTGCCGGATTTTGATGAGATAAGAGTGGGGGTTTATGCCGCCAAATTTGACTATTATTTCGGTAACAGCACCATAGAAGCAATCTGGAAACCAATTTATGCGGGAAATGAATTTCCTTCTCCCGGCTCTATCTGGTATAAACCACCTGAATTTCCGGCACCACCATCTTTTGACTACTCGAAAGAAAACATAAAACCTACTTTGGACAATAGCGAATTTTACCTGAAATATTCGCGAACAAGCTCTGCTATTGACTTTGACCTGATGGGTGCATACACCTGGGATCAAACACCGGATATGTTTGTTGAAAAGGAGTTTGGATTTGACACAGTGACCAACCAACCTGGACTTACAGGCCTTAAGATAACGCCCGAACATCACAGACTGTATGTGGGAGGGGGCTCGTTTTCTTCCACTATCAAGAGTTTTGTGATTCGTGGTGAAGCCGCTTATTATAATGGTAAATATTTTCAGACTACCGACCCAACGGCAGAAGGCGCACTCGTACAAAAGGATTATCTGCACTATGTCGTCGGACTTGATTACGGTGTGGGACATCTGAAACTGAGTGCCCAGTTTATTCAAAAAGCTATCTTTGATTACGATAATATGATGGAAGAAAATGAATTTGGAAATATGATGACATTTCTCGCCCACTATGACGCAATGCGCGAAACTCTTCATCTCGAACTCTTCTCATACATCGGCTTTGACTATTTAGACGCATTGATACGCCCCAAAATAACCTACGATTTCAGCGACAGCTTTTCTATCATTCTCGGCTCCAATATCTTTGTAGGAGATGAGCGTGGTATGTTTGGAAGATATGATGACAATTCAATGATCTACACCAAGATTAAATATAATTTTTAGAATAAAAACATATAATATTACTCTGTAGTTTGGTCAATAATAATTTGCTTGAATATCAATGTGTTTTGTCATAATTTTTGGCTACGCTCTCAAAAATTTCGCCAAAACTTACAATTTTTTAAATTATTAACCCGCCCTAAAGGACGGGGCTATTGAGTTTCAATAAATTAAGCTTGGTGAGTAATAATATTTTATGATGGACCTTTTACAGTAATGATAATGTCTTGTCTGTTAAGTTCTTTTTTAGTTTTATAATACTATCCATATCAGGTATATCATATTTTACGCCTTCTATCTCAATTTTTCTATATGAGGGAGTTATATATAAATCACAGATTTTCTTTTTTTGATTATCATTAAGAATGATACAGAACTTACCTTTAAAGTCTTTATACCCGATTGAGTCGGTATCAATCCGTCTGTTTTGAGCTATAATAGTTTTAATAATATGAAATACCTTTAATTCTTCGTCAGTTGTTATTATGCCTGAATTTGCTTTTTTTGATTCATCAACGATCAACTTATCCAAAACCGACTTTAATGAAACTGAATTTATTAAATTATGAATTTGTTTCTCAATACTTTCATTTAGACGCGATCCACTCATATGAGAGTAAATAGCTTTTATGAATTCTCTTGAAGGATCCGCTAGTTCCTTATAAAAGGCCTCTATGGTGGTCGGGTAAAATAGGACAGGAATTATTATATTTACAAATTATTTAAAACCTGTTCAACAATGAAAAATATCAGAAGGAAACACACGACAAAATTTAAAGCACAAGTAGCATTAGAAGCTCTGAAAGAGCAAGAGACCTTGAGTGAATTGGCCTCAAAATACCAATTGCACCCTAACCAGATAGCGACCTGGAAAAAGGCTTTTATAGAAGGTGCAGAAGAGATTTTTAGAACCAAGTCCGATACAAAGAAAACCAAGCAGATCGAGCAAGAGCACCAACGGATGTTAAGCAAGATTGGGGAACTTCAAATGGACAATGACTTTCTAAAAAAAAACTTAGGGATGAAGTAAGCCTGGAAAATAGACGAAAGATGGTAGAACGAGAGAATTTAATTAGCATAAAGCATCAATGTGAATTGTTGGGCATTCAAAGATCAGGGCTTTATTATAAGCCAAAGGATTTTAGCCCTGATGATTTAGAATTGATGAAGCGAATTGATTACTGGCACCTGCAAGACCCTACACTTGGCACACGTAGAATGTCGGCCTTCATAAGCAATGAGGGTTATGCATTAGGCAGGGATAAAGCACGCAGCTTAATGCGGATTATGAGGATAAAGACAGTTTATTGCCGACCACGAACTACTATATCAGATAAGACAAAGTATAAATACCCATACCTTTTAAAGGATATTAAAATAACCAGTCCAAATCAGGTTTGGGCTATTGATATAACTTATATACCGATGGCTAGAGGGTTTATGTATATGGTAGCGATAATAGACATTTATAGCAGGTATATCGTCAATTGGAGCATCTCGAATACGATGGATGCGGAGTGGGTGGCAGAAGTTGTCAAAGAAGCGATATCTGTTTATGGAAAGCCTGAACTTATCAATTCTGATCAGGGAAGCCAGTTCACTTCTGATGATTACATAGGATTGTTAAAAGAAAATAACATAAAGATATCTATGGATGGAAAAGGCAGAGCATTGGACAACATATTCATTGAGAGGTTCTGGAGGACGATCAAGCACGATAAGATCTATTTGTATCCCCCGATGGATGGGAAGGAGTTATTCACGATTTGTCAACAATTTATAAAATATTATAACAATGAAAGATTACACGAAAGCCTTGCATACAAAGCCCCTGCAGAGCATTACTATCAAGCAGCATAAGTTATTAACAGTAATGATGAGTTATGAGTCTCCCCCAGACCCCCTCATTATTAATAAAAATAAACTTATTTTTGAAAAATAATTGTCCTACTATACCCAACCACTTTACTCTTCAAACTCTTCTAAAAAGAAAAGTTCTTGTGCATTTGAAATTATGGTGTTAATTTCAATATTTGTTTTATAAAATTCAGCTATTTGTTCCAATGATATATTTTCAACGTTATTAATATTAAAAGAATAAAAAGGAGTAGGATGTAAGCCACCACCACGATTACGATATCTGCAATAAAATCTATACTCAATACCATTAGTCAAAATTCCAATTTTAGCCTCATTAGTATTTATAAAATATTCATTTAGTTGGCGTAAATGTCTGTCAGTTAAACTTATATTTGCTTTTTTTACTTCAATTATTATTTCAACTCTATTTTTGAATTTTATTGCATAATCAACTTTTTTTCCTTTTAAATTAGCAAAGTCAGCATCATATTCCGGTATTAAATCACCATCGTTAAATCCTCTATTATATCCAAGAATCCCTAAAACAGGTTCAACTAAATACATCCTTGTTTTTGCTTCATTATCAGACTGTAATATAGCCTGTTCAAAATCAAAAGATA
>JANTGP010000239.1 GCA_024762835.1 Bacteroidota bacterium | reverse complement strand
GCTTTATCTTTCATTCCAAGACCTTCATAAACACCAACTAAAGCTTCAGGAAGATTTTTCATTGTTGGCTTAATCTTATAGGCTTGCTCAAGGAATGGTAGAGCAGCTTTATATTCAGCCTTGGCTGCATCTTTCTTTTTTTCAAACTTCTTAGGATCTGATTCAACTAGCTGTGCAGCTACTTGAATTAACTCAGAGGCTTTATTGTAATGTCCAAGACCTTTAATAAATAATCTGTTTGCCTGTATCTTTAATAATTTTGAACTCTCCGGATATTGACTTAAAGCTTTTTCTAATGTTGCATCTAGAGCTTCGTAGTCTTTGCCCTTTTTAAATGAATTTGCGGCAAAGATATATGATTTCTCTTTTTTATAACCTAAGTCAATTGATTTCATAAAATAGGTAGATGCTTTTGAATACTTTTTACTTTTATAAGCACAGTATCCTGTATTATAAAATAGCGAAGTATCTACTGTTCCTTCTTTTTCATTTGCTTCAATAGCATTCTGAAATGCAATAAAAGCAGTTTTGTAATCTTTACTTCTGTATGCATCTTTACCTTCTTTTCTGAAATCTGCAGCTGTTTTGTCTTGGGCATATAAAGAGCTAATTCCAAAAATAAGAACTGCAATTACAACTAATTTCTTCATAATAATAATAAGTGATTTGTTAATAAATTATTTTGGGCTTCAAATATAGTATTTTTCACAAATAAAAAATACCGAAATTTTTTCTTTCAAAAGTCGGGCCATAATTTCTACTCAAAGGCATTCATTTTTAAAATATTTATTTCTTTTTGCGAAAGGAAACGCCATTTCCCTCTGGGAAGGTTTTTCTTTGTTAATCCTGCAAAATATACCCGGTCAAGTTTCATTATTTTATATCCGAAATGCTCAAATATCCTTTTTACAATATGAACTCTTCCTGAATGTATCTCAATACCAACCTGTTTCTTGTCTTCGGGGTCGGGATAGCTAATAGCATCAACTTGAATAAAACCATCTTCCAAATCAAAACCATCTACCATCTTTTGCATGTCAAGTTTTGTAATATTTTTATTCAAGAAAACATGATATATCTTCTTCTTTCTTTGTTTTGGGTGGGTTAAATTCTTTGTCAATTCACCGTCATTTGTAAATAGTAACAAACCGGTTGTGTTTTTATCCAGTCTGCCAACAGGATATATTCTTTCTCGACAAGCATTTTTTACAAGATCCATTACAGTTCTTTTCGCATGAGGATCATCTAAAGTAGTTACAAAATCTTTAGGTTTATTTAACAACAAATAAATTTTTGATTCGATTTTAATTGATTGATCATTAAATTTAACCTTATCGGTATATTTAACCGATGTCCCAAGTTCTGTGATAATTTTCCCATTCACTGAAACAACACCGGCTTTTATATACTTGTCAGCTTCTCGCCGCGAGCAGATTCCTGCATTTGAGATAAACTTATTTAAGCGAACAAACTCAGGATAGTGACTACTTATCTTTACATTCTTTTTTTTGTTTCTCTTTAGCTCTCTTTTTGGTGTTTCGTATTTCCTTGCAGGTTTACTGTATGATTTTCTAGTTCCATCAGATTTTGCAGAATCTGATTTGTGGTATTTATTATAAGCTCTGTTTTCTCTTTCGTCCTTATTTCTTCTGTCATCATTTATTCTCGAAGTAGTATCACTTGTTCGTTTTATTCTTCCCGGTTTGCCTGATTCAGACTTGTCATATTTCTTGAACGGACGACTTCCGCCTCGGTCTTTTTCTTCGGTTTTGCTTTTACTATCCTCAAATTTTCTCGTAGGTCGTTTACTATTTGTTTTCTTTCTTGGCGTGAAAGAATCATCAGGCTTTCTTCTTATTCGCTTTCTTCCTGAGGGTTTACTGTCTTGCATTATGTATTGCTTATTAAGTATTTATTATAGAAAAATTTGAGCTTGCAAATGTGCAAAAAATTATGGAATTAAATGACTGATAAATAATTTATTAGTAAATAATAGTATTTTGTGCCAAAAATACTCCTAATAAGATGACAGTTTAATAAATCTTACTTATGCTTGTATGTAATAAGAATAGACCTTATACAGGTTAATAAGTTCTTGTCATATCCTCTGGTACAAGAATAATAAAATCGGCTGCTGCTCCTGCCTCCGATGAAAGAGTATCTACATTTGCCTGCAACTGTGTCGTTATTGTTTTTATTACAAGCTCTGGATTTGCCTGTTTAAGATACCAGACAATACTTTGGTGATTTTCTGAGTGATAAGCACCATTATAATGCAAGAATTGCTGACCTTGTTTCAAATTCTTCAAGATGAAATGTGCCATTGTTGCATCTTTAATTGCCTGAGCTTTTGGCAGGTTTTGATTTCCGTGCATTGCAGGCCCTCCGCTCATCGACATCATTGCTTTGTAACACTCAAGCTCAGAATCGTATTTAATGGGCAAGTCAGGAATATAAAGTTTGGCCTCTGGGCTTAATTCATTTAAACCTTCAAAGCCTTTTTTATAAACCACTGAAGCATATCTTCGGGGTACATTTGTTGCAACAAAATTTAGTTTATTGTCATGGGCAAACCTTATTAATGGTTTGTAGTCTGTTTTATAATTTGGCCATAATCGAGCTTCATCTTCAAATTTACTTGCAGGTATTAAATCAGATAAGTATTCGTTTAAAATAAGTTGATTGTCTGATTCAAACATCTCAGCACCTAATACAAGATTAGTGTTTTTATTATCATAAAGAGCCTTTGTTACCTCAAGTTCAAGCCAGTGGGCAATGGGATTGTCATGTAATTCACCAAAGAACACAATGTCAGCATCTTTTATTTCCTCAATCATTTTAGCAAATTTAACTTTTTTTCCGCTATCATTAAATATACGGTAAGCAGGTTTATCGCTTTTAAATCCAAAGAGAAATACAATAATAGTTAATAGTGTTAGAATCTTAGTTTTCATATTATTTCAATTACCAATTTATAGAAAGATTATTTTTTTGCCAAAATTAATCATATTTTTGCTAATAAATAATCAAATGGTATTAGTTATGAAAGTTAGTAGTATTTTATTGTCTGTTTTAATTTTATTTTCGAGTTGCATGAGTACAACCATGATTCAGACTCAACCACCGGGGGCTGATATTTACATTGATGGGGTTAAAACCGGAAAAACACCTCAGAGAATGACAAATGACAAGACTATTTTAGAATGTACCAAAATTAAAATGGAGAAAGAAGGATACGAGACACTTAATACTGAAATATGTAGAAATGAGGAAGTAGATCCGGGGCCAATTATAGCGGGATTATTAGTATGGTTTCCATTTTTATGGGCAATGAAATACCATCCGGAGCACTTTTATGTATTACAAGAGTCACAAAGCGAACAAAAAAATATTATTGAAGATAAACCGGAAAATAATAAAGAACAAAAGAAAAGTATTGATACAAAAACCAAGTATGAGTTGTTACGCGAACTCAAACAATTGTTTGATGACGGTGTCATTACTAAAGAAGAATATGAGAAAGAAAAGAAAGGTCTTTTAGAGCCTAAATAAACCTATTCGTTCCTACAATTTGTATCTAAAAAACTAATTCTACGAATAAGAGCTATTCCTTATTGGGCTATTCTCTAATCACTACCACTTTTTTAACCCAAACACCATTTTTGCCGCTTGCACGCACAAAATAACTACCTGCATGAAAAGTAGAAACATCAATCCGATAGCTATCGGATATTTGCTGCTTGCTATTACATTGCATCTTTTGCACAAGACAGCCTGCCATGTTGTATATCTCAATTGTGTTAATTAGCTCTTTTGAAGATATTTGTAGTTGGTCTGTGGCAGGGTTGGGGAAAAGGGTGATACCTGATTCTTGCTTAATCTCATTTATTTTGTTATTTGCAGAAATCTTTGATAATCCGAACATACTTGAAAAATACATGTTGCCATCATGGTCTTCAACAATATCTGTAATACTGTCGGCAATAAGCCCATCGGATTTGTAGTAGCTTGAAAAACTTGTTCCGTCTAACCAACTTACACCTTTATTTGTAGAGA
>JANTGP010000238.1 GCA_024762835.1 Bacteroidota bacterium | reverse complement strand
AAAATGACAATTATTTAAACACAACTTAATTCGAAGGGATGTCAAGAAAAACCGATGCCAAAATTAAGCTTTTTTGATGAGAAATCAAAGATATAATAAGCCAAAAAAAAAGAGGCGTGAAAATTCACACCTCTTCATATAATAGCATTTAAATATTAAAATGAAGGTTTATTTTTTAACAAATTTTTGAAAAATTGTTTTCTTTCCACTATTAAAATTAATCAAGTACATACCCGATTTTATTTGAGAAACATCTATGGTACTATTTTGTATAGTTCCTTGCTTCACAACTTGTCCCATTAGATTTAAAATTCTAAATGATTTCATTTTTTTATCTTTTAAATAAACCATCAAAAATTTATCAGCAGGATTTGGGAAAATACTAATATCAGCCATGTTGGCATGCACACCACTTTGATAAGCTGAATATCCATTTGTATTCAAACAGAAATTTGTTGCTTCACTACTTTGGAAAGAACCTCCCGATGCCAAAACACTGCCATCGCTATCTTTAGTAAACGAGTAAGATCCATTGCCATAGCTACAGCACATACCATCGCCATAAGCATCTTTCATAGTAAAGGTATAACAACCGGTGTCAATACACATATTGATAATTTTGGTAGAACCATCAGGTTCAGAGCCATAAGTACCACCTGAATAAACGACGTTTCCATTATCATCTTTAATATCCCAACTGGTTTCCTCGGGGTAATTGTCAAAAGTAATTTTTAAAGTAGTTGCAACACAAGCAGCTTGCGTACCCGCATCCATATTGAAAGCATCAACGGCCATATCTCCTTGCCAAGTAGTTCCGGTAATACCGTTAAATCTTAAACTTATCGTTTGTCCGGTATAAGCATTCAAATCGACATTTGCATCGAGCCAAGCATTTCCTTGATTGCCTGATTTTGACCAAACATCAGACCAATTGGCGCCATTATCGGTAGAAACTTGCAAGGCCAAACTACCCATTTTGCTCGCATCGCCATACATATGATACTTAAAACTAATCGTTGCATAATTGGTTCCGGCCAAATCAAAGCAAGGACTCGTCAAAATAGCGCGCTTATCTGAATAATTCGGGCTGGATGACTCCATATAAACATAGTAAGAACCTTCGGCTGCACCAGACGGACCTGTATTGCTTGAGGGAGTTGAACCGGATTTTACGGTCCAATCAAAATCATCATTAGTATTTTGTTTCCAGTTTCCTATCGTATTTTCAAAACCTTGGTGGTAAGGGAAAGCATTTACGGTATAATCACAACCGCCTGTACTTTCAGGCAAAGTTGTTACATTAACTGTATTACTGGCTGCCGAGATATTACCGGCTGCATCTTTTGCTTTTACATAAAAAGCATAAGTCATATTGGCAGTTAAATTGGTAACCTGAGCGGTTGTGCCTGAAATACTTCCTATTATGGAACCGTCTTGATACACATCATAAGCAGTTACGCCTACATTATCGGTAGAAGCAGTCCAAGAAAGATCAACTGTCGTTTGGGTAACATTACTTGCCGTCAAATTAGAAGGAGCACTTGGTGCTTGCGTATCAACCACTTGACCTACAATATTTAGAGTGTAATCTTCAACTTCACCATAATCAAAAGTTTCACAAGCCGTCGGAATACCATTATATTTCATAGATACTCTCATACGTGTTGCCGTTTGGCTGGCTCCGGAAGGGATCGTAAATGTACCACTATTAGGCGTATCTTTTGATGCAGCTTTTGTCCAAACGGTTTCACCGCTGTCATCAAAATCACCATCGTGGTTGTAATCGATAAATACGGCATAAGCTTCGTTATAAACCGTACCTGTCCATTTAGGTGTTACCGTAATGGTATAAGATTGTCCAATGGTCAAATCTGTTGAAATAGTCGTGAAATCACTATACCCATTTCCGTTTCCCGAAGCATTGTCGATACTATTCAACTGCACTCTTTGAATATATTCATCCGTTACCGTATTTCCCTTGGAAGCACAATAAGTTATACCGGCTACCGTAGCAGAAATATAATTCGTTTTAACCTCATCATCCGAACCGTAAGCATTGGTAGCCGTAAGTGTTACGGTATAATCACCTGCTGCATCAAAAGTCACTTTTGGATTTTGAGAAGTAGCTGACGTACCATTTACATAAGTAACTGTATTGGGACTAAAAGACCAAGACCAAGAAGTTGGACTGTTAGTAGAGCTATCTGTAAAACTCACTGTTTGATTGGTCGTTGGCGAAACATTATCTGCACTAAAATTAGCAATCGGTGCTGTACCCGTAGGTGTCGAAAATTTAAAAGAAACGATACGCGTTCCATGGACAGAACTACCCATATATTCATTGGTGTACCAGAAACTGGTATCATCAGAAGGGTCTACAGACATATTGCAATAATCACCCCAACGATTATAATTTGTTTGTGAATATGCACCATCATGAATACTGGTTTCGGTCATATCCAAAGTACTATTGGCCGCTGCATTTGCCGTAGCTGATTGTCCTATATAACGAATTCCGGGATGCATATTTGCATTAGAAACTGAGTAGCCAATGGCTATTTCTTTATTTCCATTCATGGCTATACTCATATTCCAACGACTTACATTATCAGGATTATAAGTACTCTGTTGCCTGATAGACCAACCAGATCCGCTGTTGCTTAATTCATACCAACGCAAAGCCGATTCGTCAGAAGATTCGGCAATGGTATGAGCAATCACTAACCTCTGATCACCGTTAAAGTTTCTATATTGTGCTCTATACATTAATACTGTAGAAACAGCATCTAATTTTTTAGTGGTTCCTTGTTGGGGAATATTATCCCAATTACCGGTGAAATTTCCGGAAAAAGAATTCACATTTATCGTTTGCGTTCTTGAAAATGTAGCATTGGCTGAATTATTCCAGTCAGTATGCAACTCATATATCCAAAGTGCATCAGCAGGATTACTTTGACCGTCATCGGCAACGGTTATAAATTGTCCGGGAGTACCATTTGGCGCCCAATCTCCATCGTTGTCCAATGGCAATATACAATGAAATCCATCAAAAGTAGAAGGTCTATTGGGATTGTCAAAACCTATCATTGTGGGATTTGCACCTCCGGCTATCATCGTAGCCCTATCAAAAACATATACGTCATTGCCATTACTTGTATTGGTAGCCATATAATAGCCATCTTGCCAAATACCAAATTTCATATAATCAGGCGTATCATCTACATCAAATGACCAACTCCACCAAGAACCTGTAGGGTCGGCAGTCTGAGAAACAGCTATTAACATATATTTATTGCTATTACACAAAGAAAACTCTGCATAAAACCATTTATTTGCGTGTTCATCCCATAAAACAATTGGATCACCACTATTACAGTTTGCACCGGGAAGCGAACTATTAAAAATAGTATTTAAGTCTGAAGGACCTGCTGCAATAGATCCATCGGATTTATTATAAATAGCATAGGTTGAGTTAACAACTTGAAAATAATAATTTGCGTTTACGGCGCCATTTGCATCCGGTGGATAAGAACCTGAATTTTGTCCCGCATAATTCTTTGTCAAAGCTCTGGTTGCCGGTGTAACCCAAGCCGGCCTGTTCTGAACACTTGCATCTACAGGCATTGATCTAAAATCAGGAGGCGTAATATTTGGATTTAAGGTTCTATCTCTATAGTTATTGAAAACAACTTGCTCATTTTGAGATAATAAGTCAGAAACAATTGGATTATCTCTAAGCGGAGTTGTAATCTCAAAACCAATAGGTGTTTTAATAACTGATGGGTGAATTGTTGTGGCATTATTTCTGCCGGACTGCGCATAAGACATGGAAGTACTTATGAACAAAACAAGCAAAAATAATTGCTTAAATAAGGATTTTTTTTTCATGTTTGTTTGTTTATATTATTTAGGCACAAAAGTACAAAAACAATATAAATATAATTAAAAATATCATTTGTTATATAAATAGTTGAATTCTTTAACATTTTTATAAAGAATACTATATTTAAAATTTCATATTAATTATCTAAAAAAAGAAAATAGCAAAATTTTAACATAGAGAATA
>JANTGP010000237.1 GCA_024762835.1 Bacteroidota bacterium | reverse complement strand
ACCAAACGCCCATGGAACCTTTTTTTAAAAAACTATATGACAGATACTTAAAAGCCAACCGCCAAAAAGAAGGCATCCTTAGTTACCACGATATGGTTGGGTATTTGGTTAAATATCCAGTAAACAAATAAGTACTTACTTTACAATAATTAATTTGGCAGCATTACCAATATTACTATCTAATTGTAGTAAATACATACCACCTTTAATACCTGATAAAGGAATTTGGTAAATACCGGTATTTCCCGTATACGATTTTTGATAAACCAAACTTCCTTCAACCGAGTAAATAGCAATATCTAAAAAGTCTAAATAATCAAATAGCTCAATAGTTAAATTGGTATCAACAGGATTGGGATAAACCCGAAATTTTAATTGTCCTACATCAACAACTGAAACCGTGACCAATTCATCCAAATAATCCGGAATACCATTATTGTTAATATCATCATTGGTCGGGTCACCATCGCCATTATAATCCTCATCTACTGTAAGAGTACCGTCACCATCATCGTCATTATCTAAATAATTAGGAATACCATCACCGTCTGTATCGAGATATGCAGTTGTATTTTTAGCTTCTACAGCTTCAATAATAGTTGGAACGGTATCGTCATCATCATCCGGGTCAAGATAATCCGGGATGCCATCCTCATCGGTGTCATCATTAGTAAGGTCACCATCTCTATTTAGGTCCTCTTCAAAATCTAAAACATTATCAGCGTCCATATCAGAACTACAATCTTCACTAAAAACTACCTGATTATCAACATGTAACCAATTATCTGTTGACCATATAGGATCATCTACTGTCACACAATATAAATAAGGATTAGCGATAATATAAAAATAATCATTTTCAATGATTAAATTGTTTCCATTTTTAATATTTAAACTTTCTAATATATTATATGATAAACCTATTTCTTCTAAATTAATATTTGAACTTAAATCTAGCGTCGAAATATTATTATTATCTAACCATAATGAAATAAGTTCAACATTTTGACTAACATCTATCTCTGATATTTGATTATCTTGGAGTATTAAATATTGTAAATTCAGAACTCCACTTAAATCTATTGTTGTCAAATTATTATCCCAACAAGAAACAATTTGTAAATTAGAGTTATTTCCTAAAATCAATTCTTCTAATTGATTGTAGGTACACCCCAAATCGACTAATTGAGTATTATTTGATACATCTAAATAATTAAGTTGATTACTATCACAAAATAAATGTGTAAGGCTTATGAAATCTTCAATACCTGTTAAATCTGAAATACTCTTATAGGTGATGACTAATTCTGTTATACTACTAATATTTTGAGTTAGTACGTAATTATCTAAAGTATCATCATACCCTAAATCAATTAATGCTTGTTCAAAATTATCATCCGGAACATAAGTTAGGTCTGACGATCCCTCATCCCTATAATCCACGTCACCTGTTCCATTAGAATTTGGTAAATCATTAGGAGGATCGTTAATTATTCCGTTAGGGTCTGCATAGCCTGTTGTTGTATCAACTGCATCATCAAGTCCATCATTATCAGTATCAATACCTGTTAATGTTATTCCACTTTCATTTTCATCTAAAATTCCATCATCATCAGAATCAGCATCTATATAATCTAATTCATTATTTGGGTCTGCATCAGTATTAACAGGATATATCCATGTACCATTATAATCATAAGCGTCATCAATACCATTGAAATCAGTATCTATACCTATCGGAGCTATATAAGAATCTGTTTCTTGCGCTTCAACATTATCCGGAATACCGTCATTATCTGAATCCAAATCTAAATAATCTAGTAGGCCATCAGAATCTGTATCTGGTGGAGTTGGATATGTTAAAAAGTATTCAATTTCCGATCTTATACCATCGCCATCATCATCCAGATCGTTAATATCTAATAAGCCATCCCCATCCGTATCCCCTTCAACTTCGTGCATATTTTCTATTCCGTCATTATCACAATCGGCATTTTCCCAATCTTGACTTGGCGGCTGTGATAAACTTGCAAGAACAAAATCACAAAAATCCAAGGGGTCTGTAGCATCATTCAATTCTTCACCATTCGTCACACCATCACCGTCACAATCAGTGTTGTTCCATGTAGTACTTGGCGTTTCAGTTTGGTGTGCTAATACAAAATCACAGGGGTCATTGGGATCGGTAGCATCTGTAACCTCAGTTCCATTTATTACGCCATCGCCGTCTGTATCTACAGAAGCACTTAAAATAGTTACAGCTAAATAATCAGCACAATTACCAATACCTTGAAAAGCATAATAAATTAATCCTTCTTGAACTTCAATTTCCGGATTCAATGCTAAAGTTTGATCAACATCTGCATACCAAAATATACCATCAAAACCTGAATTATTTGTAACTATTAAATCAGATAAAACACTACCAGCTTCTACAATTTGTGTTGATGCTCCGTTAGGTGCAGGAATTACAGCATTCATCCAAACAATCACCGCTAATGACAAAGCATTAGTCCCCAAAGCCTGAAAAGCATAATAAGCAGTACCATTAACAACCGGAGTATTTAGGTCTAGTGGCGTTCCTGTTGCCTCGTTGGTTGGAAACCAATATATCCCATCATAGCCCGTTGTGTTGAAAACTACTAAATCAGCTAAAGTAATAGATTCACCTTCACAAATGTATTGCTCCGAATTACCAATTGGAGCTGGGATTGTAGTTGTTTCTATCATTACTTCTACCAAATTAGAATCAACCGAAGTAACAGGGTTTCCACCGGGATCATCTCCATACACTGTAGCTATATTATCAATATCTCCGTCTCCATCATAACTACCATAACTATCAATACCGTTATTGTCAATCATATCTTGGGTTACGGTTAGCGTACCGGCAAACATCCAAAATTCATCTTCATCTAGAATTTGATTACTATTTGAATCTCCACTTACATAATATTCATCATCCAAAAGTGGGTCATCTAATACAATATTGTGTATTCCAATATTCGAAATATTACCCAAGGTAAATATATAATTGATTAAATCTCCAGCTTGTGAAACTGTAGTTACATCAGCTTCTTTTACTAAAGTAAACAAAGGTTCATTGTTTTCTGATACCGTAACGGTAAAAGCACAAGTAAACCAATTGCCACATTCATCTGTGGTGGTATATATTACGGTGGTTACCCCAATAGGATACTGCCCACTGGCGTTTTCTGTGCCCGTAAAATCATTTATCGATGTTACTACACTGCAATTATCTGTTGCCTCGGGTATGGGAATAGTCACAGTGGCATAACTTTCTCCTAAATCCGTCACTGTAAATATATCAGTCGGACATATTATGTTTGGAGGTATATCATCGATTATCTCAATGGTATGTGTACATAAAGAGGCATTCCCAAGATTGTCCTCAATATAATAGGTTCTTGTTATTACTATTGGACATACGCCCCATACATCTTCATCAATCATAACAAAGCTAGCCTCATTAATACCATCATCATCAGTTGCAGAACCACCCGCCGATTCAAATTCAGCGAAACTGGAATATGGGGCAGGTGCTTCAGAAACGTTGCAAGCTAACATAGTCATAATGCCTGGGCAAGACATATCAGGCCCCTCGCTATATTTTACCTCAAGGGAAATATTGTTATTTGAAAAAATAGTTATTTTTAAAAATAGAATAATTAGTGCCGAGAAAAAATACTTCATAACTATGTTTTTTAAATAAATGATACATTTGGGTCACAATAATAAACAAATGTACCCAATCATCAGCAGTTTACAAAATCCACAAATCAAAAAACTTCTTAAGCTACAAACCAAAGCCCGCGAACGTAAGAAAACCGGTTTGTTTGTCCTAGAAGGCCAACGGGAATTGTCTTTAGCTATACAAGCAGGTTATCATATGCAGCAAATTTTCTATACAAGTGAACTTTTTGACATTGAAACTCTTAAAAATGACATTGATACAGTAGACGTTTTTGAAATAGAAACAGATTTATATGCTAAATTAGCCTATCGTAAAACCACAGAAGGTGTATTGGTTGTTGCAAAAAATAAAGAGCACAAACTTGATACATTAA
>JANTGP010000236.1 GCA_024762835.1 Bacteroidota bacterium | reverse complement strand
TAAAAGATATTAAAGATAATTCCGAAGTTGAACAAGAGCACGAAGAAAACCATTCTTCAATAGTAAATGTAAATAAAGAAGTAATAAAAGAATTTGGAATTGAAATAAACACAGCCGGTCCGGGTAAAGCAACAATGCATAAAGATCTTACCGGTGAAATTGTTCCGAATCCTTACAATGTGGCTCACATAGTACCAAGATTTGCGGGAATAGTAAAAAATGTTTATAAGAGAATTGGCGATAATGTAAAAAAAGGAGATAAGATTGCAACAATAGAAAGTAACGAATCTCTAGTTCAATACGATGTCACTTCGTCAATCAATGGAACCATCATAGAGCTGCACATGACTCCCGGAGAACTTATTGGTGATGATAAACATATTGTAATTATTGCAAATCTCAGAAATGTGTGGGCAGAATTAAATGTCTATCAACAAGATTTAGGAGAAGTAAAAATAGGACAAACTGTTGAAATAACATCTCCTCATACCAATTCTATTTTTAAGGGTAAATTATTTTATATAAGTCCTATTGTTAATGAAGAAACAAGAACTGCCGTTGCGAGAGCGAAACTTAATAATTCTAATGGAATATGGAAACCCGGAATGTTTGTTTCCGGAAAAGTTTTTACATCACATAAAATGGTTAAAGTTGCGGTACCCCTTAATGCAGTTCAATTACTTGATGGACAAAAAGTAATTTTTGTTGAAGGTGAAGAAGGATTTCGTCCTCAAGTAGTAACACTTGGTCTTGAAAACAGTAAACTTGTAGAAATTCTTGATGGTTTACATGTTGGAGATAAATATGTGGCAAAAGGTGCATATACATTTAAATCGGAAATATTAAAAGAATCGTTCGGCGGTGACGAACACTAACACGGAGAAATAAAATGAATAAATTAATAGATTTTGTGTTAAAAAACCGTCTGCTTATTTTGGTGATTGGTGCATTTGTGGTAGCCGGCGGTTATTTTAGTTACAAACAATTACCAATAGATGCATTCCCGGATGTGTCACCTTCATTAGTTCAAGTATTTACTCAAACCGAAGGTTTAGCTCCGGAAGAAGTGGAAAAATATGTAACCTTTCCTGTAGAAGTAGCATTGAACGGATTACCAAATTTAAAATCAATTCGTTCAGTTTCCAATTTCGGCTTATCTGTTGTGAATATATATTTTGAAGATGGAACGGATATTTATTTTGCCAGACAAATTGTGAATGAAAGACTTACCGAAGCCAGAGAGCAAATTCCGGAAGGATTCGGTGATCCGCAAATGGGTCCAATTTCAACAGGTATGGGCTTAATATTATTTTATTATCTGGAAGATGAAACTGGTAAATATACTTTAGAAGAATTACGAACCATTCAAGATTGGATAATTAAATTCCAGTTACAGACTGTTCCCGGAGTAACAGAAGTCCTTGGAATTGGTGGATGGGAGAAACAATTCCATACGGTGGTTGATCCAAATGCACTCTTAAGATATAATCTTTCAATAAATGATATTGTTGATATTATTAAAAAGAATAATCTTAATGTAGGTGCTTCATTTATTGAAAGAGATGCGGAAGAATTTCTTGTACGCTCGGTAGGACTTGCAACAAAAATTCAAGATTTGGAAAATATTGTTGTAAAATCAGTAGATGGTACACCTGTTTACCTAAAAGAAGTAGCAGACATTAAAATTGGTGGTGCTGTAAGGCGCGGCATTCAAACCCGTAATGGTATTGAAGAAGTTGTTGCAGGCATGGTGGTTAAATTATTCGGATCAAACTCATCTACGGTTATTGAATCTGTAGAAGAAAAGATGAAAGAAATTAATAAAACTCTTCCCGAAGGGATAAAACTTATACCTTACTATGAACAGAAAACACTTGTTGAATCGGCAGTTAAAACTGTAACAGATGCTTTAATACAAGGAATTATACTTGTTGCAATAATACTAATGTTTTTTATGGGTTCATTGAGACCAAGTATAGTTGTGGCACTTTCAATTCCTTTCTCTATTATGGTTGCTTTTATTGGAATGCACTATCTCGGTCTATCGGTGAACCTAATGTCATTCGGCGGACTTGCAATTGCAATTGGAATGATGGTTGATGCAAGTATTGTACTAGTTGAAAACATTGATAGATTAAAACGGAAACTTATTAACCAACCTTTTATGCATGTTGTTTCTAAAGCAAGTAAAGAAGTTTTGCGACCGATTATTTTTGCTATTGTAATTATCATTACTGTTTTTATTCCCTTATTTACCTTGCAAGGTGTTGAAGGAAAAACATTTAAACCATTAGCCTTTACAATTGCTTTGGCAATGTTAGGCTCTTTGATTTTTGCAATAATAATCGCACCTGTGCTTTCTTCCTTTCTGCTAAAAACAAAAAAGAAAAAGAATAGTACTAAAGAAGAAAAAGAAATCTGGATAGTAAGACAATTAGTTAAAATATATACTCCTTTTGTAAATTATTTTGTTAAAAGAAGAAGTGTAGCCGTCATAGTTTCTATTTTACTATTACTTATCGGAACTTGGATTTATCCTAAATTAGGTTCTGAATTTACACCTACACTTCAAGAAGGAACTCTTATAGTAAGACTTACAATGGCACCATCAATTTCTCTGGAAGAAAGTAAGCGTATAACTATGCTTGCCGAAAAAAGAGTAATGCGAGTACCGGAAGTAAGAGGAGCGGTTACTAGAATTGGACGAGGCGAAGTTGGTGCTCATACAGATCCCATTAATAGTGCAGAAATGTACATTTTGTTAAAACCTGAAAAAGAATGGCGTGCAGGGCTTAATCAAGAAGGTATTGAAGAAAAAATAAGAGAAGAAGTTGAAGGAATGCCGGGAGTTCTAACTAATTTTACTCAACCGATAAGAATGACGGTCGATGAATTACTTGAAGGTGTAAGAGCTGAACTGGCAGTTAAGTTATTTGGTGATGATTTAAGTCAATTAAAAAATAAAGCAGAAGAAATATCTGTGTTACTAAAAGGAATAAACGGTGCTGCCGATATTCAAGTAGATCAAGTAAGTGGTAAACCGCAATTAAAGATTACAGTTGATAGACATGCCATAGCCCGCTACGGAATGAACTTATCTGATGTTCAACAAGTAATACGTACAGCAATTGGCGGTGAAACAGCGGGACAGATTTTTGAAGGAATCAGACGGTTCGATATTTTTGTAAGACTTTCACCGGAATACAGAAGCGATAAGCAGGCTATCTCAAATTTACTAATTACTTCACCTAATGGACTGCAAGTACCGCTAAGTCAAGTAGCAACTGTTGAAGAGATAGAAGGTCCTCGTCAAATTACAAGAGAGCAGAACCAACGATTTATAACAATTCAATGTAATGTTGTTGGGAGGGATATAGGCTCTTTTGTTGAAGAGAGTCAAGCTGCAATAGAAAAGAAAGTTGATTTACCTGTTGGTTACTATACTGTTTGGGGTGGTCAGTTCCGTTTGCAACAAGAAGCAAATAAACGTTTCGCAATTGTAATACCAATAACTTTGCTTCTAATATTCTTTTTAATGTTTACAAGCTTTAATTCACTTAAAAACTCTGTGCTTATTTTATTAAATATTCCGTTGGCTCTCGTTGGTGGCGTTATTGGGTTATGGTTAACTAACCAAAACTTATCGGTTCCGGCATCAGTTGGTTTTATTGCACTTTTCGGAATTGCTTTAGAAAACGGGATGGTACTGGTAACATATTTTAATCAACTTATAAAAGAAGGTAAATCAATTGATGAAGCTTCAATTGAAGGAGCAAAATTAAGGTTGCGTCCGGTACTAATGACCGCTGTAACTACAGCGCTGGGATTAATTCCTTTACTTATTGCAACCGGGACCGGAAGTGAAGTTCAACGACCGTTAGCAACAGTTGTGGTTGGGGGATTATTTACTTCAACAATTCTAACGCTTTTGGTTTTGCCTGCTCTTTACAAATGGTTTGCAATTAAACCTCAAGAAGGAGAATTATAATTATATTTTACATATTCAGAAGGTAAAGAAGCTTTGGAAAAAGCTAAAACCGGTAATGTAAGCTGCGGATGCGGTGATCATTGCGGTGCCGAATTAGAAACTGAAATAAGCTAAAACAATTTTAAGTCGGGAGTTA
>JANTGP010000235.1 GCA_024762835.1 Bacteroidota bacterium | reverse complement strand
GGTAATAAATTTAAATTTAATATATCCCATATTCTTTTGTCAGGGAATCAGATGTTGGCTAATTCCTCAAAGTTCTCGATACCTATCGAAAATGTTAATCTAACGGAATATGTTGACGAAGTTATAGATAAATTTAGAAGTAACCATAATGAAGTATATCTTGGAGCATTCTCAAATGTAGGAGATTATTCAACTTCAAAAGTAACTCCTGTCCAAAGAAACCAAATTCAATCTACCGCTTATTCAATAAATGGTTTTGATCCAGGTTATACACATAGTGATATGATTGATCCTACTGGAATGTGGTTTTTCGGCACACAGTGGTTTGAGACCTGGAACGGTGAGGTATCGGATATTGATGATATTCGTTGTGATGGATATACTGAATTCAGTTATGAAAAAAATGGTGTGCTTGTTTCGCTTGGTATTGACATTAGCAATCCCAATCTAGATGATTTATACGAGCACAATAATCTTCATAAACTATGGGATGCAAGTGGTTCATCAGCTGTCAATGAACTATGCCCAATGATTCAGGCAAATTGCACCGCTCATGACCATAATGTTTGGGTTTTGGCAAATTCAGACCTAAGCCCTTCAGTTGTGCAGAAGCCAGTTTCATCGTTCCCTGTTGTAACTTCAAATAACATTATGCGATTTTCTTATGCTCTTGAAATTGAAGAAACCTGTTACGAAGTTACAATTAACGGTGAGCCGGATGAACGTTGCGCAATAGCAGAAGTTTGGAAACCAACGGCTCAAGGGTATGAACCGGGCGTACAGTTATCCTTTCAGGTGTCCGATAATGCATCTGTACAGTCATTTGTTTTAGTGCAGGCAAAATTGCCTTCAGAAAGTACATGGTATACGATTATCGATAACGACAATCCAGATTTAAATAAATGGGAGTATCGCACCGTTGATTTAACCGAGTACGATGGCTCACAACAATCAGGTAATATTTTTATTCAATGGTTGGGGGAAACAGAGGGTGGCCCAACATATTCTCAGACCCAAATGACACAATGTATGTTTAGAGTTGTGGCTGTTGATCAGGGCGGAAATATATCTGATGAGCCTAAACCTACGCCTCCAATTATACCACAAAATTTTCAGGCATCTCAATATAACAATAGCCCCAGAATTACCTGGACCGCGAATAGTGAGAAATACATCAAACACTACGAAATATGGAAACGTTATGAAGATTGGTCTTCAAATAATTCTGGCTGGTATTATCTTACAACAACTACTGCTAATTCATATGTTGACTATTCAGAAGATATGTATGATGAAGCTACACCTCCCCGTAACGTCTATTATAAAATAAGAGCAGTTGATAGTTATGGCGGTTTCTCGGGCTTCACAGCTGAACAACACGTTTACTGTAATCCTGTGAATAGCGGCTATTCAATGTCTGACGCTTCATTTACAGTACAATTACCAACCGAAACGGAATTAATAGGTAATTTCCCAAACCCGTTTAATATAAATACAACTATCAAATATGCGCTTCCGGAAATGAATCAGGTTAATTTATCTATTTATAATTTAAGAGGTCAACTTGTTTCAAATTTGGTTAACAAGTATCAGGAAGCAGGTTACTATCAATTAAATTATGATGCTTCTGCTCTGTCTTCCGGGTTATATATTTATAAATTGACGGTCGGGAATTTTACATCTACAAAACGTATGCTTTTAATTAAATAGCGGGTTATAACATCAGCATTAAAGGGAATTAGCACGCGTCCTATTTTTTTGAGTTTTGGAAGTGTATCGGGCGTGCTAATCCCCTTATGCTTAACCGTTATAACCCTTGTACCATTTTATATGGAATTTTTGTAAAAAAAGTAATATTTCTCAGAAAAGGGGTGCATTATGAATTAGGATTGTTTAATATCTCTTAATCCTATTTTTAAGGAATTCTCATTATGAAATATTTGTTTTTTTGCGCTTTAATATTTATTATTTTATTATCCTGTTCGGAACCAACAGTACCGCCCCCACCACCCAATACCGGCCCGGATACCACCAGTCATAACTTTACCTGGACAATTGATACATTTGGTATGCATAGTAATAGTAAATTGTACGATGTATCAATCATCAGTGAGGATAATATTTGGGCTGTTGGTGAAATTTTTACGGACGAGAAAACTTTTAATGCTGTTCATTGGAATGGTTCTAATTGGGAATTGAAGACAATACCCGTTAAGATTTTTAATTCGAATGTTTTTATACCCGCTATTACAACTGCAATTATTGCCTTTGCTAAGGACAATATTTTTGCCTATAGTTCAGGTGAAATCATCCATTATGACGGTATAAAGTGGGGCGATTGGCATTTTCTTTATAGTTCATATTACGATTCAACTTTTGGAGGGTTTAATAAGCTATGGGGACCTACTCCAAATAATATTTATGGCGCAGGAAATAAGGGCACAATTAATCATTTTAATGGCCAATCCTGGGAACATATAGAAAGCGGAACCCATTTGAATATCCGGGATATCTGGGGAAGCGAAGATCATAGCACTGGCAATCAGGAAATACTTGCACTTGCCTCAAGTACCTATGCAACGGAAAACGGCCGAAAGATATTAAAAATTAGCAACTCTATGGTTTCCACCGTTTCCGATTCCGGCTTACCCATTGATTTAAGCGCCCTCTGGTTTAGAAGCAATGAAAAGTATTTTGTAGGTGGTCATGGGTTATTTTATTCCGATTCAACTGGTAATAATTGGAAGAGAATTGAATTTCCAAATTATTATATAACGGATATCAGAGGCAATGACCTGAATGACTTTTTTGTAGTTGGCAATTATGGGTTTGCCTCCCATTTCAATGGTTTAACCTGGTACCACTATGTGAATAAGGAGTTGCCACAGTTTGACGGTGGATACAGTGTAATTCGCCAACATCATAATAAAGTTGTAATTGTTGGAGAATACGACAGGAAAGCGATCGTAATTACAGGCATACGAAATAATTAAACTTAAATCACGAGGTGCAGGATGAATATCAAAATATATTTGCTCATTATGATATCTATTGGAATTACATACCCGTCAACTTCACCGTTGTATCCGGGGCAATGGCACAGGTTGAGCCTCATTTAGCAATCAATCCAACAAATCCATCAAATCTCATTTGTGCTGTAATCGAAAATGATGGCTATTTTAATACAATAGGATGTTACTATACTCTTGATTCCGGTGCAAACTGGATTAAGATCAACAATTTCTCGGGTTCTGGTATGGGTGATCCCGTCGTTGCGTTTGACCCGGATGGCGTTGCCTATGTATTATATCAAAACATAAGTATGCGTAGTTTCTTTTTTAGAAGGTCGTATGATTTTGGTGAAAGTTGGTCTTCTGAAGAAGCTGTATTTCACATTGATTCCGCTAAGGAAAATCTTGACAAACCCTGGTTAGCGATTAGCCCGATCCGCAATAATAACGGGTATTTTGATATTTATCTTTCTTACACTCAAACCTATGATGATAATGGCCCTGATTTTTCAAAATATACTGTTCGTGTAATAAAGTCGGTTGATAGTGGAATATCATTTAATCCTGTACCGGTAAAAAGTATCGTTGCAACAGATACTTTCTTCCCTCAGGGCTCATCTATAGCTGTCGGTCCGGGTGGCGATATCGCTTTATCATGGGCATTTTTAGAATATTCTGATGTCGTCCCTAATAAAGAAAGCGTTGGGCATCCCCTTAAGGAAATTGGTGTTTGGCATTCCAATGATCCGTCAACTATTCATAAGTTCCCGACAGCACAAATTGGTGTGGCGGTAAAGGAACAGAATAAATTCATTTATGCACTAAAAGAACAAACAATGAAAGTCGATAGTTATCCCCGAATGACAGTAAATAACTTAACAGGAACGTTTTATATCAGTTGGGCTGGGCAAAATAGTTCGGCGGATATTTTTCTCATTCGGGGCGAAGGTCAAAATTGGACAACTTTGGCTCCTGTTGATTCGTCGCCGGGCGACCAGTTTTTTCCAACAATATCTGTTTCACCTAACGGGGTATTATCAGTACTGTATTATTCAACAGCAAATGATAATTTTGTAAGTCTTCTAAACCTTCCGGACAACTCGCGCCGAAATTTATGAGACAGTTTCGCCCTGAAATGCCATTTTTAAATGACCCTTTTTGTAGT
>JANTGP010000234.1 GCA_024762835.1 Bacteroidota bacterium | reverse complement strand
TTTAAAATCTTACACTAAGCCTTTTTATTGATCTGCTTAAAAACCTTAAACTTAAGGCAGGAACCTAAAAATCATTTTGAAAAATTGAGATAATACCGATTAGTAAATGAATCCGATATCTATCGGCATTTACAATTGAATATTTCAATAATGAATTTATAAACACAAACTATAATTCATCCAAGAGTTTCTTCAGATTCAAAACGAAGAAATAATCATTGGACTTAAAAAGATTTTACTTATTTCATGTGCTAAAACGCAACATTAATATTGGATTCTATTGGATGATATTTAGTGTCAAAAATGTCACTTGTTAAGCTCAAACTATAATTTATACTCAATAAAAATAAGAAAGAAGCTTTAAGGGCTGACAATGTGTATTTTAATCATTTAAAAAATGATTTATAACATAGAATAACTTATGCTTAAAATACTTACCTTTGCTCGAAAGAAAACAATATTTTTTAATTAAAAACAGTCTTATAAAATGGCAAAAATAAAAGGGGCTATAGTAATCGACAAAGAAAAATGCAAAGGCTGCGAAGTCTGCATCGATGCATGTCCTACACAGGTTATAAGTATGTCAGGCGAGGTAAATGGAAAAGGATACCATTTTGCGTACCCCGAAAATAAAGAGGCATGTACCGGCTGTACAAATTGTGCAATAGTTTGTCCTGATGGTGTAATAACAGTTTACAGGGTGAAAATCTCTTAATTGATTAAACAAGAAAAAAATTATTGAATAATGGCAAAAGAATTAAAATTGATGAAAGGCAACGAGGCAATTGCCGAAGCTGCCATCCGTGCCGGTTCAGATGCATATTTCGGATATCCCATTACACCTCAATCTGAGGTTATTGAATATCTGATGGCAGAAAAACCACACGAACGTACCGGAATGGTTGTATTGCAAGCAGAGAGTGAGTTAGCTGCTATCAATATGGTTTATGGTGCCGCCGGTACCGGTAAAAAAGTCTGGACATCATCTTCAAGTCCGGGTATAAGCTTAAAACAAGAAGGAATATCATACATTGCCGGTTCTGAGTTACCATGCGTAATTGTTAATGTTGTAAGAGGAGGACCAGGTTTAGGTACAATCCAACCATCACAGGCTGATTATTTTCAGGCTACAAAAGGTGGTGGTCATGGCGATTATCATTTATTGGTTTTAGCTCCTGCTTCGGTTCAGGAAATGGCTGACTTTATTGGTGATGCTTTCGATCTTGCATTTAAATACAGAGGTCCTGTAATGATTCTTTCAGACGGAGTTATCGGTCAGATGATGGAAAAAGTTTATCTTAAAGAACAAGTACCCAGATTAAGTGACGATGAGATTGCAGAGAAATATCCATGGGCTACAATAGGAAAACCCGCAAGCCGCGAAAGAAATATTATTACATCTTTAGACCTTGATTCGTCAAAGATGGAACTTCATAATATCCATTTGCAGAGTAAATATCGCCAAATGGAAGAAGAAGAAGTAAGATTCGAAAAAATAAATTGCGACGATGCAGATTATTTATTTGTAGCTTACGGTTCTAGTGCCCGTATTTGTCAGAAATCAATTCAGCTTGCAGCCGAGAAAGGAATTAAAGTTGGTCTCTTACGACCAATCACTCTCTTTCCTTTCCCTAAAAAGCAGATCTCAGAAATGGCTGATAAGGTAAAAGGGATTTTATCAGTTGAGATGAGTGCAGGCCAAATGATAGAAGATGTTAAATTAGCGGTAAACGGTCGTGTAAAAGTTGAGCATTTTGGCAGATACGGTGGTATAATTCCTACTCCTGCCGAAGTTGTTGATGCATTGATAGAAAAAATAATAGGAGAATAGCTATGAAGTTTGAAGATATTATAAAAAAAGAAAATCTTATTTATAAGAAAACCCCGTTAATGACCGATAATACTTTGAGTTATTGTCCCGGTTGCGGACATGGAACAGCTCATCGTATAACCATGGAGATTGTTGAAGAAATGGGTATTGTTCAAGACACTATTGGTATTGCCCCTGTTGGTTGTTCGGTTTTGGCATACGAATTTATGAATGTTGATATGACACAGGCTGCTCACGGACGTGCACCTGCAGTTGCAACAGGTATAAAAAGATGCTGGCCTGATAAGTTTGTTTTTACATATCAAGGTGATGGTGACCTTGCCGCAATTGGAACAGCAGAAACTATTCATGCTTGTAATCGTGGCGAAAATATTACCATTATCTTTATCAACAATGGTATTTACGGTATGACAGGTGGTCAGATGGCTCCTACAACAATCGAAGGAATGCGTTCGTCAACATCGCCCTATGGACGTGATGCTGCATTAATGGGTCACCCATTAAAAATGACTGAACTGGTTGCACAACTTCCGGGGACATGCTTTGTTACTCGACAAGCAGTACATACACCTAGTGCTGTTCGAAAGGCAAAAAAAGCTATTCGTAAAGCATTTGAATTGCAGAAAGAGAAAAAAGGAACTACTTTCGTTGAAATAGTTTCAAACTGTAACTCAGGTTGGAAAATGACACCTGTTCAAGCAAACAAATGGATGGTTGACAATATGTTCCCGTTTTTTCCACTTGGTGATATTAAAGTTCCCGAATAAAAAAGATTCAGGACTAATAAAATTTATAAATAAAAAAACTCTAGATATGACTGAAGAAATAATTATTGCAGGATTTGGTGGACAAGGAGTATTATCCATGGGGAAAATACTTGCTTATTCAGGAATTATGCAAGATCAAGAGGTTAGCTGGATGCCATCATACGGACCCGAAATGCGTGGAGGAACTGCAAACGTAACAGTTATTGTAAGCGACGAAAGAATTAGCTCACCTGTACTTAATGAGTTCGACACTGCCATTATCCTTAATCAGCAATCAATGGATAAGTTTGAGAGTGCTGTGAAAAAAGGCGGAACATTAGTCTATGACCCAAATGGTATAACACATCACCCCGAAAGAAAAGATATTAATATTTATTCAATTGAAGCTGCAAAAAAAGCCTCTGAAATGGGTAATACCAAAATTTTCAACATGGTTGTGCTTGGTGCATATTTAAAGGTTAAACCAATTGTTAAAATTGAAAATGTTATCCTTGGCCTTAAGAAATCTCTTCCTGCCCGTTATCATTCTTTAATTGCCCTTAATAAAGATGCAATTACAATGGGAATGGATGCAGTAAAAGAAATAAACAAAGCTTAAAAAATTTGCAAAATAAAAAAAAGGGCTGCCTAACCAGGCAGCCCTTCTTTTTATATCTTAACATTATATATGCAATTGTCAATATTGCATGACAGAATTATTCTTGCATTAACACATCAATTGTAATTGTTCCAGTGCTGTTTGGTTCCAGATCAGATACTTTAATAAGACCTTTCTTACCATCAGCCGTTTCAAATGCAATTAAATTATCAACAGCCAAGTCTGTAACTTTTGAATCTGTCAGACCTGTATCAACTAATCCCGAATCATCAGTCATTGCATCAAAATCAGTTGCAGAAACAGAAGAAGCACCGAATAAGGTGGCATTCTTAGTTGTCCATGTCTCACATAAAGCTAAGAAACCTGCACCACCATTTACTGTCTCATCATTTGGAGCACATAGAGTTGCAGCATTGGCACTTCCGTAATAATATACAATATCAACTAAGTCTTGATTTGTATTAGCATCAGCTTGAGTGTAAACTGTACCTGTATTAGCATCCAAGAAACTCCCGGTTGAACTTGCCTGTGCACCCATTAAGACAGCAGTAAACCTAACAATATTACCTGCACCCGATACAACAGTAAATGATTTGGAAGAACTATTATCAGCAACATTGTCGCTTACTGCAAATTCAATACTTATCTCGCTACCAACTGCAATACCTGTAGCAGGAATAGCATAAGCATAAGTTATTGTTACACTATTTAATCCGCTTGAGAAATTACCATCAGTAAGTACATCGGCAGGATTAGTTACAATAACACCTGTGCCGGCTCCACCTACAACACTTGGAGAAACAGTAAATGTTTTCAAATCTTCGTTTGAACTTACAACAATCTCATAAGTCACAACACTACCCTGTGCATAAGTTGCACCTGTTGTCTCGGAAACAACAATAGTTGGTTTTACAGGTTCATCCGGATTACAGCTACTCATAAAACCTAAGGTCACTGCAAATAGAAGGACCAATAATAAATTTACTTTTTTCATGATTTTTAAATTTGATTAATAA
>JANTGP010000233.1 GCA_024762835.1 Bacteroidota bacterium | reverse complement strand
TAAGCATGACATCTAAATTACCTTTCTTTAGGTCTTTCACAACAGCTTCCAAAGATTTAAAAGCATAAGTGCCTCCTGTCTTAGTAGCTTCTCCAAAACTAACCGGGACATCTTCCTGCCATATATTGATCAGGTTAAGCTTGTTAGGAATAATATTTCGGGCATCCCGGATACTGTGAACCGGCGTATTGATATTTAATTTGGCTTTATGATCACTGATCAATTTTTTCGAGGCATAAATAACCGGTGTACAGAAGTCCAGCATGCGCTTATCCTCAAATGTTTTGAGGATGATTTCAATACCTATCCCATTAATATCCCCTACACTGATCCCAACTTTTATGGTTTCTTTTTTGTCCATAATTATTTTAAATAATAAGCAAAAATAAGGAATTTATTAAGGTTAT
The DNA here is from genome assembly GCA_024762835.1 of Bacteroidota bacterium. Classification (GTDB taxonomy): domain Bacteria; phylum Bacteroidota; class Bacteroidia; order Bacteroidales; family M50B96; genus JANTGP01. The sequence continues at coordinate 3,859 of JANTGP010000233.1, read as the reverse complement.
ATTGTGAGTTATTGCGTAAAAAGCATAATTCAAAAAAATTTTATTAATTGTAATATTTAATGTAATTTTGCATCCTCTTTTGGGCCCATAGCTCAGCTGGTTAGAGCACCTGACTCATAATCAGGGGGTCGAAGGTTCGAGCCCTTCTGGGCCCACAAAACCGCTTCAAATTTGAGGCGGTTTTATTATTTTAAAATATCACAAAGCTATACAAAGGAGACTTAAAGCACCACAAAGTCAAATGTTTACATTAACAGCCAATTCCTCAAAATATCCTTCCCATATTCGGTCATGATAGACTCCGGATGGTATTGAACAGCCGTTAAATGGTATTCTTTGTGCTTAAATGACATGATCAATCCTGAATCGTCTGTAGCGGTAATGACAAATTCATTAGGCAGTTGTGAAACATGCCAGGAATGGTACAAGCCTACTTGAAAGCTTTTGGGTATTTTACTATATATAGGATCATTTGAAAGGTGCTTAATTTGCATCATACGGCCATGCCTCACGTCCTCTAATGGTAATAATTCTGCCCCAAAAACCTGGGCAATAGCTTGTTGCCCCAGACAAATACCCAATATTGACCTATTATGGTAATTGTTTTTGATAAATGACAATAGCTCGTCCGATTCTTCGGGTAACCCGGGACCCGGAGATATGATTATCTTATCATATTCCGAGAGATCAAATTGGTATAATTCATCATTTCTGATTACGCTCACTTCAACCTGCAAACTCTCTAGGTAATGAACAAGATTGTAGGTAAAAGAATCGTAATTGTCTATAACCAATACCTTTTGCATCGGTATTAGCCGTTAAACCACATTTTCCAAGGGATTCTGGATAGTATAAATACCAAAGCAATTCCGTAATAAATAAACAGGGTCTTGAACATAGCAGTACTACCCACCTTTTGGGTGTGCCTTTTAAAACCGATTGTTACCAGCACAACCCCAATCAGCATCATTAAAGGATGTTCTACAGAAAACATCCTGACTACTGCATCTTTCATTGCCATACCCATACCTTCCTGAAACATGTGTTTAACAATTGGTGAAGTAAAATATAGCACGATACCTAACAATAGTTGTATATGCAACACGACCAATGCAAACAAAGATATACGAAGGTCTTTTTTGTAGTAGTTGTTTTTACCCAGCCAACCGAATAGTGCATTGAATATGGCCACCAGTAATAATAATAAGGTCAAATAAGCCCAATAAGAATGTAAAGTCTGTATCATAGTATAAAGATTATTGATGTCAAAAATACACAATTCAAAAAATACTAAGTGAAAAGCACCATACTATTTTGTATATCATTGAATAAAAGTTTATAAACAAAGCTTATAAAAACAAAAAACCACCACGCTATTTGCATGGTGGTTTTAAGATTGTATTTGTTAAAGTTTAGAAATTATATTTAGCAGATAAATTCCATGTTGTTCCTGCACCATATAAAATTCCATAACTATCTTGTTGACTTACATAAGTATCATTGAAAAGGTTATAAACATTTCCTCTTAATTCAAGTGAATCATTTCCGCCAAATGGTATTTTATATGACGCACCTAAATCATGTAACGAATAGGTATTCAACTTCTCAGGTTGATATTCACCTGGAGTTAAGACAGCTGCACGTTCATTTACAAATCCATAAAAATTATCATAGTAATTAGCGTCTGCATCAATTGAGAATCTGTCAGTTACATCCCATTTCATTCCTAAACCAGCAGAAAACTGAGGAGCTTGACCAATTTTTGTTCCTGTAATATCCACTTCACCTTCTTCAACAACTACATTAGTATCAGTATTAATTCTTTGGAAAGGTGTGGCACCATCATATTTCCAATCTCCATAAGTTGTATAAGCTCTTAATGTTAAATTCTGTAGTGGTTTGTATCTCATATCAAGTTCCAAGCCTTTATGGATTTGTGCAACATTAGTAAATATAGTTCTGTAACCTATACCATCTTCATCAGTGAATTTATCTAAGAATCTATTTTTCCAAGTTGTTAAATATCCATTCAAATCTAAACGGAATCTAGTTGTTTCTAAAGTATAACCCGCTTCAAAACCTAAAACTTCCTCATTATCTACTTCAGGATCAGATAATTCTGTATAATCACTATATGTTGGAAATACGTTATCTAAAAATGGTTGTCTAGAATATAATCCAGCATTACCAAACAACTTATGATTATCAGCAAAAGTATATGATAAACCACCTTTTACATTATAACCCATTTTACTAACTACATCCGACACTTTTACCTCATCAAAGTTAGTACGATCTTCTCTTTTATAACTTTGATTTGAAACGGCTCCCTGAACAAAAATTGAGAAAGAATCATCAGACCATTCTGCTTGTCCAAAAACACCTTGATAATTAATATCTTCTGAATAATCATAATGTATTCTTTCTTCTTCAGAAGCAAAATTAGTTAATGCTGACCACGGATTTGCCTCAAATGTACTAGAAACAACATGAGTATTGTTCATTAATGACTCAGTAAAACCATTTAACCCAAATAGATCAACTAATTGACGGAAGTGATCACCTTGATAAAAACGGACATCGGCTCCTACATTAAATACTAAATTGTTCTCTGTATCATACTCAAAGTTAGTAACTAATCCATACCAAAGGTGATTATTCATGGATGCTCTTAAAGCAGAACCAGTATACGAACTTGCATCTCCAATTCCATCAGTTACAGTAGTGTTATAATCTTGAACTGCATTCCAGTCTATTTGACCATTACTATCATATCCGCCTGGTATATATCCTGCACCATTTCCATAACCACCAGTTCCTCCACCACGGCCAAATGATGCATATACAACAGATGACAATGATGATGCACTACTAATATCCCAGTCCCAGTTTAAGTTTATAATAGGTTTGTGATAAAAATTCCTTCTCATTGTTAAATACTCACCATCTAAATATCCCCAATTACTATTGTATTTAATTCCATATTCATCATAAACACTTTGTCTTTTTGAATAATTTTGGCCATGCCATTGTGGTGCACCTACAACTAAGAAATTGAACTTACTATCTCCGGCAATCTTTCCTACCGATAAGAAGTAGTTTTGACCTTGTCCTTTTGTTCCATCAGCCCACTTGTTTTCAGCTTGCCAGTGATCTAACATAATAGAATATCCCCAGCCATTTTCATTAACACCGGAGCTATATGATGCTGTTCCTTTATAGTATTGATCATTTCCAGTCATAACTCTAACAAAACCACCTTCACCAAGATCTGTAGCTTTAGTAACAATATTAACAGTACCTCCAACTGATGAAATGGCTAATTTAGAAGAACCCAAACCACGTTGAATTTGTACAGCGTTAGCTATGTCAGATAAACCTGCCCAGTTTGACCAATACATTTTGCCATCTTCCATTCCGTTAATTGGTTGACCATTTAATAAGAAAGCAGTATTTCTTTGATCAAAACCTCTTAAAAACATTTGAGAATCACCAAAACCACCGGATTGGTTAGAAACATAAACAGATGGCGTGTTTTTCATTAACTCAGGAAATTCTACATTTCCAACAGCTTTTGCTTGAATTTCAGAAGCTTTAACTGTAGAAACAGCAATAGGAGTTTTTCTGTCAGCAGCTAAGTCAATTACTCCAGTACCAATAATAACTACTTCGTCCAAAGACTCAGCAGAAGGCATCAACTGGATAGTCCCAAAATTGGTAGTTCCGTTAAAGTCTAACATTTTTGTAGTGTAACCTACAAAACTTACCTTAACCTGGCCGGAAGCATTGGCCGTGTTTACAGTAAAATTACCGTCAAAGTCTGCGCTAGCCCCATCAGTAGTCCCTTCAACTACCACGC
>JANTGP010000232.1 GCA_024762835.1 Bacteroidota bacterium | reverse complement strand
CAGCTACCGATTCTTCTTCTAATCAGTCTAGTGCCACAAGAACAGTCGTAGTTAGTGAAACAGTATCAGATACAACGCCACCTGTTATCACCCTTAATGGAAGCAATCCAATGAATCTGAACGTTGGAGATAGCTATGTAGAGCCTGGTGCAAGTGCTACTGATGCAGTTGACGGAATGGTAAACGTCTCTATAACGGGGACAGTGAATACCAGTTTGGCGGATACTTATACAGTAACCTATACAGCCAGCGATTCTTCTTCTAACCAGTCTAGTGCCACGAGGACAGTTAATGTTATTGATACCATTTCAAATGGAAATTACGATGTGGTAAATTATTTTGTATTTGATGATGGCGAAGATAAAGTGTTAAGAACAGGATATCAACCATACTATAGCAATGACTTGGATATAGCAAATGTATATGACCAGACTATAAACAGCAATGTAATTAATATAAATAATGGATGTGCTACTCTTTATAAACAATCTAGGTTTAATAATGATTATGGACACATAAATTGGAGTGCCCCCATTAAAGGAATGAGTTGGGATATTAAAACTACGCATGATTGGGAAGTAGGTCTTGTTTTAGATACCAAAAACGGAGGCAGGGCAGTTCATTATTACTGCTCAGACAGACCTGTGCCAAATCATTCATCTGCTCATATTTATGTAAAACTGTCTAACAATTTTAAGGATGGAAATTGGCACAATATTGAGGTTGATGTAGAGCAATCTATAATAAATGCAGAAGCCAACAACTCACTTAATTTCATAAAAGCTATACAAATAACTACCAATGGTTATGCGAATGAAGTAAGTAATCCAAGTTCTCGTTTAATGGGATCATTGTTTGTCGATAATATAATTGGCTACTTATCGGATGTAAACAATGGAATTGATATTTCAAAACCAAAAATCCATTTGTATGGAAGCGGAAATATTGAAATTGCTCAAGGCACCTCATATGTAGAACAAGGTGCTTATGCTACTGATAATGTATCACCTTCATCCGCGATGACGGTTACAATTGATAACTCTGAAGTTAATGTAAATACGCCGGGGATGTATAGAGTGAAATATAATGTTAATGATGTTGCTGGCAACGCTGCCCAAACGGTTTACAGAGTTGTTACTGTACGTCCTGTTGATATTGTTATTGGAGCTAGGACTGTTTACTCAACACCTGTTGAACTGGGGACAGTGTTTGTATCTGTTACAGGAAGTGGAAATGGAGACGGATCTTCTCCTGACAACTGTGTAAGCTGGAGTAATTTTCTTGGCGACGGGATTACAGGTACATGGATGGATATTGAACCTGGAGATGTAGTATTTTTCCGTGCAGGAACGTATAGTTTTACAAAAACCGGACGTTCAATGATAATCCCATCTGGAACGAAAGATCTTCCTGTTATATACGAAAGTTATCCGGGAGAAACAGCTGTACTTGAAGGTTCTACAGTAGGTGTACTAAATGAGCACAGATATAAAGGCAACATTATTCTTTATGGAAATTATATTTGGTTTAGAAAATTTGAAGTTACTCAGTTACCTCATTGGGGGCCTCGGGTCTGGGGGGCACACTGTATTGTTGAAGGAATAGAGTCACATCATAACCTGCTAAGCGGGCTTGAAATTAGTGGAGGAACCAATACCATTAAAAATATATTACGCGATAATGTACTTTACGAAAATTCAGATATGGATCTCTCCGGTGTTACACCGAACTATTCAGAATACAACTTTGGTAATAATGCTGATGGAGTAACTCTTCATTCTGGTTTAAATAACATTATCACTCATAATGAGGTGTATAATAATAGTGATGATGGTCTTGATTCATGGGAAGGACAATTGACAGTATTTTCATACAATCATGTTTATCATAATGGGAAAAGTAATGTAAATGGCCACGGTGACGGAGGAGGTATAAAATTTGGCAGTCCTTCAGCATATGGTACCCAGGTATTTCATAATATTATAGAGGATACTAAGTACGGAGGAACTCCAAGATCTCTTAAGAATAATGCCACAAATGGAGCAGTAGCAGCATACAATACATTGCATCTTAGTAAATATCATGTTGATTATAATGAGTCAACTAGATTGTACAGAAACATTGGCTTACGCGCGACACATGGAATAATGACAGCATATGATGCTGATGGTGATGGCATATATCCACCACCCGCCGATACAGCACAAAATAGTTGGGATATGATTCCCGCATTCTTAAATCCTGATTATAGTACACCACTTCTTACATATTGTTTAAATGCTGAAAGCAGGATGCTTAGTACAGATCCTTCAAATACCTCAGACTATTTAAGGGCAAAACCGAACGACATATTTGCAAATATAGGAGCGTATGCTAATGATAATGCATTGCCAGATATTATTCCTCCAACAATTTACACATACGGGCCACACTCAATGCACATTATGGAAGGTTCTGTTTATATCGAACGAGGAGCATATGCATATGATTCAAATGATGGATTTATTCCGGTTGTGGTTAGCGGTACCGTTGATATAAATCAAACAGGAGAACAAATAATACACTATACTGCCATTGATGCTGCAGGTAATACCGGTCATTTTACAAGGGCTGTTTATGTTGATGAGAATACATTAAAGTCTATTACAAGAGTAGAGGAAGAAGAGTTAGTACATAAACTCAATATATATCCAAATCCTATCAACGGAATAGTTAATGTTGAATTGACAAATTGCAATAATGATGATATCATTATAAAGGTATTAAATCTATCTGGGAGTGTGGCTGCTTTATATAAATCCAAAAGTTTAAATAACCTATTTCAGGCTCAACTTGATTTGGGATTATTGACAAATGGAATTTATATTATTCATGTATCCAATAAAAAACAGTCGTTCGTCAAAAAAATAATTGTTGAAAACTAAATATTCCCTATAAAAAACGCGACGAATAGTTCAATAAGAAATACCGCATAGTTAATTAATTTGTTGAGTTAGTTAGCTATTGCGGTGTTCAATGCGCGAAATACAAAACTATTAATGTACTAAAACACATGGAGTTTTATTTGATAAAGCTGTAGCATCATACAAAGAAAAGGATCGGGTGTTATAATTAGCAACAACCTGCTTGAGTAAAAGAAAATTTTGAACAAACCAATATCCCAATAAGGAATTTGATCTTTATAAATCTTGATATAATAAACGATTAATAAAAGCCAGTATCCAGTAATAATTAATTCGCCAGTACTATGAAAAACAGAGTGTTCCTGATTTTTGGATTTCTAATTTTAATCTCAGTCTTTACTATTGGGTTTAAACAATTATTTGTTAATGGCTCAATACCAGATGGTATTTCAGAAGGAGATTTACCCAGTGTTGATGAAATGGAAATATTAACTCCGCGTCAAATTAATAAAGTATATGAGTCTTTTAAAAATCTTTCTTACGAGGATAATTCCCCTGCTCTTCAACCATCCGATGGTGAGGAAAAGCAAGGTTTTATTCTTTTTTCACGGCCTATTGTACAGCCAGTTTACCGAAATTATCATCCTCGGGAATATGAGAGAATATCAGAGTTAACTGCATTTGCAACGGTAGGCGAATTTGAACCTGTTACGTTTTCCATACACTCATTAAGAGATATGAGAAACCTGAGAGTTATAATGTCCGATTTAAAATCAAAAAATGGAATTATACAACAAAATAACTTTGATGTCAGGCTTGTAACTAACTGGAATATGCGCTATCCCAAATATACATCGCCGGACACTTATAGAGAAGTTCCTGAGTTACTTGAGAAAGTAACAGTAAACACATTTTTTAAAGGTGAAAATCAGAGATATTGGATAACTGTTCATGTTCCGGAGAATACTAAGCAAGGGATATTTAAAGGAACTGTTACCTTGTTTGACGATTTTTCGGAGAAAGCGATACAGGTTCCTGTAAGACTTCGTGTTTTACCTTATAAACTAAAAAAAGATCCACAAAAACACTTTACAAGCTATATGTTACCTTATTCACATCTGTACCGGGGGTTTGAACCCGATACTGCTTTGGTGATGAAAGCCATTTCTGCGGATTTTAGTAATATGGTAAAATATGGTTTCGATCTGATGCCAGACTTCTACCTACGAAGCCGTGATAGTAAAAATGGTGAAGTGGAATTTTATATAAAACCTGAAGATGAATTAATGATAGATAAAGCAATTGAAGTTGGATTGCAAGGTAATTTAATCCTTGTTGGAGGCCTGAATTATTTTATGGAAAAATATCATCCGGAATGTAAAC
>JANTGP010000231.1 GCA_024762835.1 Bacteroidota bacterium | reverse complement strand
CGTAAAATTTCCGCCGACCCGTAAGGATATTCCCAACTACCAATTCCTGCACTATGTATTGCCCCTCGTCCACCAGAACCATAAGCATTTAAATGCATTGAGCCATGCCATGTACGACCAACATCACAATTGATCATTACACCTTGTTTGGGTCGTTCAGGATTATCACCCCAATCAAGATGAATGCTTGTATGATTATGTGTTACAAGTGCAGTAACCGACTCAACACCTGACCCGTAAATTGACAAGGCATAGCATATAGTGTGTATCAACCCGGCTCGATGCGTACCGCCTCCTTGGATAGTACCAAAATTTACTTTGCCAAGCTCAGCTAACCTGTTAGCAAACTGCTTGGTCTGAGGTAAAGTTTGGATAATGGAAAGTGACATAATGGGAGTATGATTTTCCTTTGCTAGTTCAAGTATGGCTTTAACATCTGCCATATTCTTAGCAAAAGGTTTGTCCACAAATGTCGGAACTCCTTTCTTTATCCCGGGAGTAGCTAGTTTCAAGTGATTATGACCATCTCCGTTACAATCAGCTATAAACACAAGATCAACATCATCACTAACTTCTTCAAAGGTATCACAAACTTTAGGTGAACTATCAAATATTTTTGATGCAACTTCGGCAGCTGTACGAACTGAATCCCAAACTTTCACAATTTCAAAACCATCCACAAAAGGTGCAGTCATATATGCCGGATTGCCATAATAAGTATAAAAATAATAATGATTACCACCGTGCATCCATGAATATGGGCCTTTCTTATCTGCTGGGAGCGGTAAATCAAATAATAGAGGATCATGCTTCTGCATCTGTGCACCAAACCACATGCCATGTGTATCGCATCCGATCAAACCAACCCTAATGGGTTTATTGGTTTGAGTCTCTTTTTCAGAATTAGTATTTACTACTTGTGTTTGCGCCAGAAGTAAAAATGGCAATAAAAAAAATATAACTATCATTAGATTCATTCTAAAATTATACATTAAAAACCTCCTTTTCTTTTTTTTAATTAACCAATTATCAAAATACGCAAGAGTAAAATTCATTCTAATTATTACTCCTTAAAAGTTCTAATACAATTATTATAATTACGGATTAAATGTTACTTTCATAAAACTAATCGGACCAAGAATTCCTTCCTTTGTTTTTGTACGAACTCTTATTTCGTTCATACCAGCTCTTAATTTCCAATTCCATATTAATTTATTTTGTTCAACCCAATCTTCACTATTTATTTTTACGAGTAAACTCTTAAATCCTGGTGTATGTGTATTAACTTCAACTTTTAGAATACCTTGTTGAGCTGTTTCAGATAAAAATATTTCTGATTGATTTAACGGCTCATAAAAGTCAATAAAACGATTTGACTGCCTTTGGAATTCAGTTCTTTTAGGGAATTTTTCATCGTAATGATTTAAGTATCCATCCCATCCCCACATTGTATGCCCTTGTGCAATAGGGATGGGATACGAATGTGTGTAAAAATTATTCCTCAACAAAATACGAAAATATCCCATTGTTTTAATTTTCATTATAAATTTAAAACGATCAGACCAATTTCCAAATCTTAATTTGCATTATTTTTTATCATTGCTTCAAGATTAAGGATGTTTAACATAAGATGTCTTGGATGATGAAAGTTACCTACCCTTGTATATTCTTTTTCAAAAGTAACCTTTCTATCGGCACTGAGGTTCCAAATAGGATAACCATATTGTTTCAACGGATATTTATCCGTAACATATTTCCATTGTTTTTCGAACATATCTTTTGCCCATTTAGCACCGGTATATCGTAAAATAGAAAGAGAACCGATCAATACTTCCTCTTGTGCCCAAAGTACTTTATCAACTTTCCAAATATTCTCATCAACATTATCCAAACATCTGAAAACACCACCGTAAACGTCATCATGCGCAACATTAACATGCCGATGAAATCTTTCTGCTGCAAGGTCAAAGAGTTTTTGATCCTTTCTTCTGTTAGCTTCGTAAAGCAACATCCACATTGTTTCTATTACATGTCCCGTATAAACAAACTGCGAAAGCGGTCCTTCAATTCTGGTTAAATCGTGATACAATACTTCGTTTATTAAACTAAATTCCGGATTAAAATGATAATTCATTATTGCGTCAATACTTTCATCGGCAATCTTTTCTAATTCCGTATCAGCTCTGTACTGAAGCATCTGTGACACCAGCCTTATTATTACCATCCAATGTCCAAGTACTCTTTCCCCTTTTGGATATTCAGCTTTTGGTCCGTAAGTAGCTTCATATCCATAATTCGGGTCATTATATCTTTTCATACATTTGATTAAAATTTCTTTTGCTTTATCCCAATATTTTTTTTCTCCCGATGCATGCGAGTATTCAGATAAACCGTTAGCAATAAACAAATCACCATAAAAATTATTTGGTGGATCACTAATTGGCTTACCCTCTCTTGAATATGACGCGGGCCAAAAACTATCACCTTTAGGTTCATTCCTTAATATAAAATCAACAGATTTTTTAGCTGTCTCTAAATATTTCGGATCCTTTTTTATATTATTATATAAAAAAGAAAAGACCCAGATCCCTCTACCTTCGTACCAAGCAGTTTTATGTTGTGTAATATTATTACCGTTACGATCGGTATTACACATAAACCCACCGTACTTATGGTCAATTACATGTTTATCAATAAATGGTAAATAATCGTCAAACAGATAATAACGATATTCTTTTAATAATTCCTTAAGTGGTTTTCCCGCAAGTTCATCAACTTTAGCAAGTGTTTTACCCCCTTTATTATTATTATCAACTTTTGAACAACATCCATTTAATCCTACTATCAATCCTGATGCCGAAAGAGCAGACAATGTTAAAAATTTACCTCTGTTAATTTTTTTTTCTTTTAACCAATTCATTATTATACTCCTTGTTAAAATATTACATTATACTTTATCTACTACTCTTCACGTATGCTACAAAATATCAACCGCTAATTAACCAATCACAAGCATTAGTCCACAGTTTTGCATATTCTTCCCAAAAGACAAAATTTAATCCCCAATGTGGTGCAGGGTCAGATGTATAAGCTAACACACGCCCTTTCCCGAATTGTCCGACTGAAATAGCCGGTGAATTTTCATTTTTCCAATTTGCTATTACCTCACAACCGGCACGAGGCTTAACCCTGTTGAACCCAAGCACAGGCGGCATTGTATTTAAATCAATATCTTTTAATATCGGATGTTCAGTATTAGTAGTTTCGGGGACAAAACCTTCCGTACTTTCTCTCAGATCCTCTACCTCAAGACATTCACAAGGCAGTATTTCTCGCAGTCCGGTTCTGCCCCAACCGCCTTTTCCCATTTCACCGTTAAAGCTAAGCCAACCACCAAGAAACATTACATGCTTACCGGCATGCACAGCTTCCGTAGTAAGGCGAATACGATCAGGAAAAGTTAACACTTTTGTACCGAAAAGATGACGATTAAAAAACTGCGGGTTGAGTTGAAAGTTTTTAGCCTCCACATCGGAAAAAATAATGATGTCATACTCGTCCAATATTTTTTCATACTCTCCGGGAGGCATGTTGTAAAAATCCCAAGTGGGAACACTAACAATTTCGTGCCGTCCGCTTGATTCGATTGCGGAGACAAGCCACTTGCCGTAATTAATAAAATCTAAACCTTTAGGGGCATGATTAAAAGATGTTTCAGCATAAACTGGACCTATTTGAACAGCCCAATCACCAATGTAATAAACCTTTGCCATAATTTACTCCTTCAATAAAATGAAAATATCAATAAAATATTAAAATAAGATTAACCTTTGCTTTTCCAATATCTTTCAATTTCTTCCAAACTTTTACCTTTTGTTTCTGGCACATATTTATAGAAAAATATTGTTGCAATTAAACACATTGCTGCAAAAGTGAAAAACCCAGCATTCATCCCTATCGCTGCAACGAACCAAGGGAATATAAAAGCAATTAGAAAATTACTTCCCCAATTTGTAAAAGTAGCAATTGACATAGCCCTACCGCGTACTCTATTCGGATATATTTCGCCAATTAATACAAAAATCACTGCATTTATTGATATTGCCAAGCTTGCCATATAAATACACAACATAATTACTATCCATATACCGGAAGCAACCCCAAGTGTAAATTGTATAGCAATAATAAATAATGAAATAAAAGTTGCAGTCATTCCTCCGATTAACAACGGGCGACGTCCCCATTTATCAATTTTCCAAATAGCAATTATTGTAAATATAAAATTGATAATTCCTATTGCAACCTGAAATTGCAGAGCGTTACCAAGCTCAAATCCGGCATTTTTAAGAATTGTAGGACCATAATAAAT
>JANTGP010000230.1 GCA_024762835.1 Bacteroidota bacterium | reverse complement strand
TAGGCTGAATAATAAGCCCTGTAACCGGTGCTGCAATCCAAAGGATTGGAATATCTTCAACATTTGCACCAAGTGTTTCAAAGATGCGGCTTACGTTTGCATTTTGCAAAGCAAATCCAAACTGAATTCCAAGGAACCCGAAACTCATGTTCCATATTTGCCAAAAGGATAGATGTGGTTTATGTTTCATATATACATTTCTACTTTAAATTTATCTTCATCCATTTGCTTAAAATTAAAAAACAAGCACAAATTTACATAAAAAACCACTTATAAACTTAATAAGTACAAAAAAGGCAAAATAATATAACGATATACTTGTAATCTTTTCAGATGAATCGTAAGGTGGCGATGTTGAGTTGAGGCCAGGTGTTATCAGTTAATCCCTTACCGTATCAAAAGAAGTTTATGAATAACTGTTTCCCCTGAAATATTAATATAATACCGGGAATGATAATTGTTTTTTAATCTGTCAACTTTATTGTTTAATAAATTTGCTACTATTAGTAAAACCATCTTTGTTAATTTTTACAATATATACTCCTATTTTCAAATCGGAAACATCAACTGTTATCAATCCTCGCTTTTCTATATTTACAGATTTCATCCTGGTTCCCATCATATCATATATCTCAATTGATTTAATTTCTTTATTGGTATAAATTGAAACTTTATTTGCAACCGGGTTTGGAAAAATTTGTTGCTCTAAACAAAAATCTTTTTCAGCAATATAAAGATATAACGAATCGGCCTGGACTATATCAGTTTGGTTTGGCTGAACTTCAACATTAATATATGAAATATCTCTTCCATTTAATTCTCCTATAGTTGCATTTACAGGATCACCATTTAATAATAGCATACTGTATTTACCATAAAACTTAGCCTTCCAGTTTAAAACAATATCACTTTTGTTGGTCAGTGTTGTTTTTGTATTTTCTTCGTGTTTCACATAGAGGTATTGTTCACCTATTTTAACAGAATCAACCTCTACCCATTCTATGTCAGCTGGAAGCCGTGGACAAGTCATAACTATGTTTTGAGGTGCATTTGCATCAACTCCCATAATTCCCATAACACAATTGGAAAGCAGCACATAAGATATTTCGGGGTAGTTTCTTCTATCGTCATTGTAAACATCGTTCATCATAATCCAACCTCTTTCAGGCTGATTGTATTTAAAATATATTTCTGCATGGTAAGAACGTGCTTCAACAAACCATACGGATTGATAGTTAGCGAATAGCATGTCAAGGGTGGCTTCATTTTTCTCAGCCATATCTGTAATTCCTGCTCTGGCAGGATAGCTTATATGCATTTGATCAAAACCTGCCCCGTAATTTCCGGTTATTTTAAAACCCCTCACATATTGACCTGACTTATACCAATCAGTTTCAAATTTATCTCGAAGGGCACCGGCTGAATCCATCCAAATATAATAGCCCGTTGAATCGCCTTTTATAGCAAGCATTTCCGCATAAGCGAGATAAGCACTGTATTGTGCGGCAAGACCATCGGCTGCTTCAATAAAATTATCAGATGATTGTTCATTGTAGGTACAAACTCCTAGAAATATATTTCCCTGCTGCGACCAGTTATCATCTGCAACTCCATTATCATTTTCATCGTGCAAGCTAACAAATCCTGTTACTGAATTAGTATAAAAGTCGAACATTTCTTCGTCATCAATATAATTCTGATTTGCTGTCCATTTGTACAAATTAAGTGCCTGTTCAGTAATTTCAAAAGCTTGGGGCACCTCTCTAACAAAATCTGTATCGCTGTTGTAATCAAGATAATAAATACTCCCATCGAACAAAAATGACCAAATTGGATAATACTTTCTGTTAATGGTGGCAGACTGTGCAAACCTATTGAGCATTGAATAATTTTCCTCATCAAGTTCCAGCAAATGAGCACCCAGTGCCTGATGAGCAACATCACGAAGATAAAAGGCAGGCCTGTCAAGCAATCCAGCCCAATACGATGGAATATTATTCCCATTGCCTGTCTGCACAAAACTATAAGCCCTGTTTTTGGCCCAGTTAAACATTTCAACTATCTGCTCGTTTGAAGAATTAAGTGTAATTGGAGCTTTAATACGGATTGTTGAAGGGGGTAAAGTTCCGGTTACCGTAACCTGTGCATCTGCCCAGTCTGCATGGTCTGAATTATTTGAACCATTGTCATCGCTTACGAATAGCTCAAGAACAGATACATCGGTAATATCTAAATCAATAAATTGTGTTGGAGAGGTTGGTGTCATTGTTCCACTTGAAAATATTAGGCTTCCATCAGCATATACTTCAAACTCAATTGATGCATTAGTGTTGTTATCAGGTACTTCATCGTCAACACCAATATAAGCCTGAAAGTTTGAACCAGCTCCGTTTAATAAAAAAGAAATATTGCTGACCGCATGAGTACCTATGCCCTTTTCAAATTCAACATCATTCAGGGTCAATATGTTACCTACAACAGTAAGGTCTCTATGGATTGTTCCCCATCCTATTGATGCAGACTGCCAGTTAAGGTCGCTAAGATAAACCTGTTCAGTTGCATTTGAATAATTAATCGTAAATATTAGAATGATAATTGCCGAAAAAACTTTTATATATTTCATCTGCTTTGTTTTTGATGTTATTTTTTTGTTACCTTATCAATTTGTTGTTTAAAGTTTTAAGTTTAAAATTTTTAAATAGGCACAAAGTTCAGAATATAAACATTCCACACAAATAATTTACCAGTACTAAAGTATAAATAAAGAAAAAACAAAGATACAGTTTATAACAAGAAATTATCTCTTTTCACAATACCAATATTAAACTTTCCCGGCTGGATATACATATTGGTTAATAATTACGAGTCGTAGAATAATATTTTTGGATCACACACACCCCTTATTAGCCCCATTAAAAAAGCTAACACTTAATCAATTAACGTGTTAGCTTCTAAATCCGTACCCGGGGCGGGACTTGAACCCGCACGGCCGCGAGGCCAAGGGATTTTAAGTCCCTCGTGTCTACCAATTCCACCACCCGGGCAGCCTTTTCAAAAAAATGTCTCTCACGCTTGAGAGACCTAAGAGCGAAAGACGGGATTCGAACCCGCGACCCCGACCTTGGCAAGGTCGTGCTCTACCAGCTGAGCTACTTTCGCTTGTTGATTTTTGAGGGTGCAAATATATATCTTTTTACTTTAAATAATCAAATTATTTTAAAAATATTTTTTATCAAACCCAAAATCACGCCAAACCGTACCTAACAGATTATCTTCCAAGCAATTTCTTTATCTCATTCAGTTTCATCAAAGCCTCAACAGGTGTGAGTGTATTTATATCGGTATTTAAAATATCCTCTTTTATCTGTAACAACAACGGATCGTCAAGTTGTATAAAGCTAAGCTGATAGCTATCTTCCGAACTTCTATCTTTTTTCGATTGTTTTTTCAGTTCATCACCGGAATGAGATTTTTCAAGAACCTGCAGCAGGTCTTTAGCTCTCTCAATAACCTTTTGAGGCATTCCGGCCATCTTTGCCACATGAATACCAAAGCTGTGCTCGCTCCCGCCCTGCTTCAACTTCCTGAGAAAAATCACTTTGTTCCCGATCTCCTTAATAGAAACATGAAAATTTTTAATTCGCGAAAAGCTGGCAGCCATCTCGTTCAGTTCATGATAATGAGTAGCAAAAAGCACTTTAGCCCTAAACATAGGATGCTCGTGCAAGAACTCGGCAATGGCCCAGGCAATTGAGATTCCATCATAAGTGCTTGTTCCCCGGCCTATTTCATCAAGAAGAATGAGGCTACGGTTAGAGATATTATTCAGGATACTGGAGGTTTCGTTCATCTCAACCATAAATGTTGATTCGCCTGAAGAAATATTGTCGGAAGCACCAACCCTTGTAAAAATCTTATCAACAAGGCCTATGACCGCCGATTCGGCAGGCACAAAACTACCGATCTGAGCTAAAAGCACTATCAATGCAGTTTGGCGCAACAATGCCGATTTACCAGACATATTCGGACCGGTAATGATCAATATCTGCTGTTTCTCGTTATCAAGATGAACATCATTTGGAATATACTCCTCTCCTATCGGCATCTGATTTTCTATAACAGGATGCCTTCCGTTTTTAATATCCAATGAAAAAGATTCATTCACCTCAGGTTTAACATAACTATTTTGAATAGCAGTGAGTGCAAAAGAAAGCAGCACATCCATCTTGCCAATTGCCTGTGCATTCAGTTGTACTGGTTTAATGTAATCAACGAGTGAAAGCACAAGGTCGTTAAACAGTTTCTGTTCCAGTGCAAGTATTTTTTCCTCAGCCCCAAGTATTTTCTGTTCATACTCCTTAAGTTCTTCAGTAATATAACGTTCGGCACTTGTCAAGGTCTGCTTTCTATGCCATTCCTCCGG
>JANTGP010000229.1 GCA_024762835.1 Bacteroidota bacterium | reverse complement strand
GGTCAACAAACGAGACTACTCAAACAATTACGGTATCAAATGCTGACACATATTCTGTAACGGCAACAAACTCAAACGGCTGCACAGGCACGGATGAGATAGTCATTATAGGAGATACAATTTTACCTTCAATTATTTGCCCTGCAAATATCATTTATCATATTTGTGAATTAGATACTAATCTCAGCATTCCAACGGCAACGGTAAGTGACAATTGTTCATTCTCTTACGAGAATAATCATAATTATTCTGAAGATGCAAGTGGAAATTATTCAATCGGGACAACCACAGTAACATGGATTGTTACAGATGCAAGTAATAATTCAGTCGAATGTAACCAAACAATTACACTAATAAATAATTCACCAATTGCAATTATAGAATCAAACTCACCAATCTGTAATAGTAATTTACTGACATTAAATGGGGCATCAGGCGAAGTTGAATGTCAAACAAACTGTGAAATGCCGACTAATTATTGCAGTTCTAATTCTATTTTTGATTTTTATAGTTTTATCAATATGGTTGAAATTGACGATTCAATACAACAAAGTGCAGGCTCAAGCTATTCAGATTATTCAGCTAATGTATTTAAAACAGTTTATCCTGGCTTCAATTATACATTAAGCGTAGATATTTCAAATATTTATAACAATAATCATTTTACCTATGTGTATTTTGACTGGAATAAGGATGGTGACTTTTTTGACTTAAATGAATCCCAACAAATAGGCTCAGGGAATGGTGATATTCAGCAAAGTATAATCTTCACTGTTCCTTTAACTGCAAGTCTTGGTCTTACAAGAATGCGTATTATAAACACTAATAATACAAATATTTCCCCATGTGGCATTTATCAAAAAGGTGAAACCGAAGATTATGCAATTCAAATTAAAAATATTGATATCAATTCACCTGCATTATATGAATGGTCCGGCCCAAATGACTGGACATCAATAAATCAGAATAACAATCTCATCGATGCAGATGAGTCGTATTCCGGTGTATACTCAATGACTGTTACAAATACACAAGGTTGTTCCGATAGTACAGAAGTAGAAGTATTAATATCTTCTACTAACTTTGATTTTATTACTGATACTATTTTTACAATGATACCTGACACCATTTTGCTCATAGCTGATGCATATGATTCTTACTCATGGAACACAGGTGAAACAACAAATAGTTTGCAAATTCAAGATTATGGTGATTATTATCTTATAGTCACAAATAATAATTGCTCAGACTCTGATTCTATTAGTATTTCAGAGATTCAGGAAATAGAGCTTCCTTCCGGATGGAAGATTTTTTCGACATATATCAACAATACAAGCTTAATTGAAAATATAATGTCAGATGTCGCAGCAGATATAATAATTGTTAAAGATGAGATGGGACATGCTTATATGCCGGGCTTCGTTAATATGATAGGGCATATATCAATTGGCGAGGGCTATCAAATAAAAATGAATTCAGCAAATACGCTAACTGTTTATGGTAATGCAGTTAATCCTTTACTTCAGCCAATTACTCTTGATCAAAATTACAATCAAATAGCTTATTTGAGAAGATCACCTGCTCCTGTAGTAGATATGATGAGCCCAATTGTCAGCTCATTGATAATAATTAAAAACTATCAAGGATTAACGTATTGGCCATATTTTGGGGTAAACCAAATTGGTAATATGATACCGGGTGAAGGTTATCAAATTAATATGTCTGCACCGGCAAGTCTTACATATACGGCAAATTCTGTCAACTTTGCCAAGGCAGATGTGAATATCACGGAACCTGTGTATTACAAGATACCCGGGTCAACAGGCAATGATATGACCATTGGTATTCCGATTGATGCATGGTCAACAAGACCCGAATATGGTGACGAAATAGCTGTCTTTGATGCATTGGGCAATTTAGTGGGGTCTTCTGTATATACTGATGAGAATATTGCAATGACAGTTTGGGGTACTGACAATCAGTTGCAATACAAAAACGGTATGGCTGATGATGAAATACTGATATTTGAGATTTACCATAACTCAAGGGCTACAACTGAGAGTTTCTATGTGACAAACTGGATTGAGGGTGATGGCAAATATCACGAAAACAGTATCGCGATTGCTGGTAAGATAGCAGTAGAAAACGATGATACTGAGCTTAGTATAAGTAATTATCCTAATCCTTTTATTACGCATACGACTATCGTGTTTAATCTTCCAACTGAAGGCAAAGTGCAAATTGCTCTTTTTAATGCCATTGGCGAAAAAATAGCTGACATTACTAATGATGTGTATCCGAAGGGTGAGAATACTGTTAAATTTGATGCCGGCTCTCTCCCACCGGGCAATTACTTTATTAAACTTAAAACAAGTAAGGATGCTATTACTAAAGCTATACAAATTGTGAAATAGAAAAATCCTGATTAGCTTACAATCGTTAAACTGATTGTTAGCCAAGGTTTATTACACAATTATAACACAAAAAGCCTGCTTCGTTGGAAGCAGGCTTTTTGTGTGCAATAGACACAATCGTTGCTATATTAATGACCACAAATAAACAATCTTAGATTCTAAGTGTTAAAATGTATATAACTACATATTAAATAATATATTTGCCAACTATTTATAATCGATTACTAATTAAATGAAAACTCATTCTTTTCATATTCCCGTATTGGGAATAGGATATTCAATAGATACCCCACTTAAAGTTGCTAAATACGGAATGGATTCCGTAATTTCTTTAGTTGATGATGTTCTTTTAGAGAAAATAAGAAAAATGTATTGTAACAAATACGAACTTCCTTATAATGAAATCTCTGAGAGAATAAGTGATTTCAGAGCAAAAAGAATTACATCCTACTTAAACCTAATTAATAAACTAACTGAAAAGAAATTTGATGAGTTTAAGAATGTAACTTTAGAAAAAGCCGCCGAAATAAAACAATATTTCAATATGCTTCCGGAGAGTTCGGCAATTAAGCACGAATTTGAAAGATTAACATCAAAGTTCTTTAAGCTGGAGGAAATAAAAAGTTGGGTTAATGATAACCTATCGATAGGAAGTATTGATGTAAACATCATGACTAAAATTGATAAGGACAACTATGAGAAAGGTAATAAATTACCTGTTGAGTTTAACGATGCACATGCAGCTCTTCGGGGTTATGCAAACAGCAATCTTAAATCATCAATAATATTATCTGCAGGTATGAATCCTCGCCTTTATGGATACTTTGAACAATTTGATGATTTCTTCCCGAACAAGAATGGTGAAATAAAAAAGAAAATAATCTTAAAAGTTAGTGATTATCGCTCTGCATTAATACAAGGCAGATTTTTAGCAAAAAAAGGCTTATGGATATCAGAATATAGAATTGAATCGGGACTTAACTGTGGTGGTCATGCTTTTGCAACCGACGGTTATCTATTAGGTACTATCTTGGCTGAATTCAAAGACAATAGAGAGGAGTTAAGAAAGTCGGTATTTGAAATTCTTAAAAAATCCCTTGCTGATAAAAACAGAATTGTTCCTGAAAATGATTTATCGCTTAAAGTAACAGCCCAAGGTGGTGTTGGAACATCAGAAGAGCATGATTTCTTAATTGAACATTACAAAATTGATTCTGTGGGCTGGGGTTCGCCATTTTTGCTTGTTCCTGAAGCAACCAGTATTGATGAACCAACAATAAATGCATTAATTGATGCAAAAGAAGATGACTTGTTAAGCAATATTTCTCCCTTGGGTGTTCCATTCAACAGCCTTAAAGGCAATACAAAAGATATTGAAAAGATAAGCTTAATAGACAAAGGAAATCCCGGAAGTATTTGTCCTAAAAACTACCTTGCTTTTAATAACGAATTTACCTCCAAAACAATTTGTACAGCATCTCGACAATATCAACGTAAAAAGATAAAAGAGCTTGACCAACTAGATTTATCTAAGGATGAATATAATCAAAAACATAATGAAATTGTTGATAAATCATGTCTTTGTGTTGGATTGGGAACCTCTGCCCTTTTGGCAAATAATATAGATACAAAAAAAGAAGGCCCGGGTGTTTCTGTTTGCCCCGGACCCAATATGGCATATTTCTCAAAAAAAATGACACTTAAAGAAATAACCGACCATATTTACGGAAGGAAAAATGTGATTGACAGAGCTGACCGCCCAAATATGTTAATTAAGGAATTGTGGATTTATATTGATTACCTTAAGAACAAGATAGATGAAGCAAAAGCTACAATGACAGTAAAACAGGAAAAGCATTTTTTAACTTTCACAAAAAATTTGAAAGAAGGTGTTGCATATTATCAATCAATGTTTTCAGGTTTAAAAGATAGTTTCAGTGAGAAAAAGAGCAACATCTTAAGCGACCTTGAAAAGAGTAAGGATATTTTAAACAAACTTTACAGCGAAATTCAAAAGCAAACCAACATTTTATTTTAGGTTTACAAAAGTAAGGCATCTTTTTTTTGTCTTTTTTGAATTCAATATAAATTAATATTCACTTAGAAATAAGTATGATATTTCTG
>JANTGP010000228.1 GCA_024762835.1 Bacteroidota bacterium | reverse complement strand
TACAAGAGGCTGAACACAGAGCCGAAGCTGCTGAATTACAAGCCCGTGCTGTTCAAGCGGAAAATGAACGCAAAACTGCTGAACTGGAAGAAGCA
The DNA here is from genome assembly GCA_024762835.1 of Bacteroidota bacterium. Classification (GTDB taxonomy): domain Bacteria; phylum Bacteroidota; class Bacteroidia; order Bacteroidales; family M50B96; genus JANTGP01. The sequence continues at coordinate 4,593 of JANTGP010000228.1, read as the reverse complement.
CGCCAGCTTCAGCTTTCAATGCTGCCAAAAGAACTACCTCAATTGCCCAATTTGGATATTGCTGTTTATATGAAAACCGCAACCGAAGTTGGTGGTGATTATTATGATTTCCACATTGGATTAGATGGAACACTGACTGTTGTTGTAGGTGATGCAACAGGGCATGGAATGAAAGCGGGAACAATGGTTACAACTACAAAGAGCTTATTCAATGTACTTGCGCCAAATCCGGATATCTTAACAACATTTTCTGAAATCTCACGTGTAATAAAAGGGATGAAATTTCATCAGCTTTCAATGTGCTTAATGTTGCTAAAGATAAAGGGAAATGAATTAATTGTTTCTTCAGCAGCAATGCCACCGGCGCTGATTTATAGAAAAAAGAATCAAGCAATAGAAGAAATATTTATGAAGGGAATGCCTCTGGGAGCTATGAAGAATTTCCCTTACACAATTAAAGAAAGTCGTCTGGAACAAGGGGATACAATTTTATTATTAAGCGACGGCTTACCTGAACTGACAAACGAAAGTAATGAAATGTACGGTTACGATAAAACAAAAACAGAGTTTCATTCAGTCGGAGAAAAGGAGCCGGAAGAGATTGTAAGTCACTTAAAGAACTCTGCATCACATTGGGTAAACGGCAAAGACCCTGACGATGACGTGACGTTTGTAGTCATCAAGGTTAAGTAGTGCATGATCCCGGCGTAGTTCGTTTTTTGAACGAAGACGGATGGTTATAAAAGTAAAATGATTCACAACCACCTTTGGTGGAATGATTAAGTTTTTATCTAAGTTAAGTTAAATAAAAAAGGCAATTAAATGAAATGGATAAATAAATATTTAATATTGAAATTATTAGCAATCTGCTTTGTTAGTATACAGTTCAGCAATTTATATGCACAAGAAAAATATTTTTTTGAAAATCTTTCTGTTTCAGATGGATTATCAAACTCTGTTGTTCTATGTACATATCAGGATCATCTCGGATATCTCTGGATAGGTACTGTTGATGGTCTAAATCGCTATGATGGCTACGATATTAAAGTATATAAAAATAAACCTGATGATTCAACAAGTTTGCCTTATAATATAATAAGGTCAATTAATGAGGATAGCGATGGCAATTTATTAATTGGCTCAATTGATTATGTTAGTGTATACAACCGCACCACAGATAATTTTCGATCAATTCCTGCTGAAAAGGGTGCAATGGTTAACAATACATCCATATCAAACATTTTAGTGGATTCAAAAGATAGGTTGTGGATTGTAACTGATTATACCGGTATTCAGTTATTCAATGATTTAACAAAGGAGTTTAATATTATTAAAATTAGGGATTATGCCGGTAATGAAATATCTTCATTAATTTTAAATTTTTCTTTCAATATTACTGAGTTAGAAAATGGTAATATCTTAACAGCAAGTCCAACCGCCGGTATTTTTATATATAACACTGTCTTAAATGAATTTCAACCCTACTTTACCAATCAAAATCAAAACTTAAAAGATTTTGGGGACATCTTTGAAGACACTAACGGGAAATTATGGTTCGGAGGTTTAGAGCAAATAGTTATTTATAATCCAATTACTTACAGCTTTAAATCAATAAATATGGCAGCTAAGTTCGAAGGGAAGGGGAATAATTACTACGGAAAATTTTATGAAGATATTAATAAAAGAATTTTATTCTACAGCAATATTGGAATATTAGAAACTGATTTGAACGGCATTAAATTTACACTCATAACTAAAGATATTCCAAATATTAACCCCAACAATTTTTATAAGGATAATTTTGGCATTTACTGGATATCAACTGCAGGGAATGGATTAGTGAAATTTGACCCGACAAAAAAACCATTTCAATTTTTCAGAATATATGAAAATGAGCAGTCTGAACCAGAGTCAAATCCTGTAACAGATATTGTGAAATATCCCTCTAATAATGATAGATTATTACTGTCACTTAATAAAGAAGGAATTTTTCAATACGATCGTAAGTCTAATGATTTTACAAAAATTATAAACCAGGATGCTACTAATTTATTATCAGATGATAAAGGAAATCTTTGGTATATATTCAATAATAAATTAAACAAATTAAATTTTAAATCGAACAGATCAGAAAGTCACCAATTCCAAAATAAAGACTATACCGTAAATTATATTGTTAATAAAATGAAATTTGGCCCAGATAATAATATCTGGATTGCTGATAGGCAGGGTGTAAAAATATTTGATACAAAAACAAAATTATTCCGAAGGCTTCCTTCTATTACAAATAAACCTATCAGTAATAAACTTTTATCAGATATTAGGAATATAGTTAACAATCAACAACCGTTTGCTGCTTTGCTTAAAGTGGGCGAAGGAGCTTCTATTGAAAAACAATTTTCTCTTAATAAATCTTCAAAAGTTTTAATTGTTAATCATGGAGAAGGAAGGCACACCAGCTTAATAGGCAATATGTTTGATTATGGTTGGCTTGAAGATTCAAAGGGTAAAAAAATATGGTCAGCAGATAATATAATAAACTCCTTTAATGCTGGCGGAGGATACAAAAACAGAATTTCAGTTGGTTGTCTTGATCTGCCTAAAGGTGAGTATAAAATTAAGTTCACTACAGATATTGGCCATAATTATGGCTCGTTCAATGTTCCAGCCTCAGCTGATTCTCAATGGTATGGAATACAGGTTATAAACCTTGATGATGAGCAATATTCATATTTAAAGGAAAAAATAAAAAATGAAAGAGACAACACTTATTATCCTCCTTTTGAAATTGCTAGAGACATTGAATTCAGTAGAAAATATATTAGTACAGTTTGGATTGCTTCAGGCTCCACTGGTTTGATTAAATTGAACCTCAGAGATAATTCTCATAAACAATATCATTTTGATGATGGGACGCAAAGATTTCCTTTAGTTAATCAATTAAGTGAAATTCTGGAAGACAAAGATGGAATGATTTGGTGTGCTTCAAATGCAGGGCTTATAAGGTTCAATCCGGAAACTGAAGAATTTAAGGTAATTAATCAAAGTGATGGGTTAGCTAGTGATATTGTTTCTTTTATGGTTGAAGATCTAAAAGGTAATTTGTGGTTTGGTGCGCCCGGTGGAATATCAATATTAGATAAAAGAAATGAAAGTAAGAAAATAAGTTTTATTAGCTATGACAATAAAGATGGAATAAACGATCTCCCATTAAATAATTCAATTACACTAACTGATGACGGTGAAATTTATTATGGCGGTTATGGTGGTTTGAATGCTTTTTACCCTGGAACGCTAAATAGTACTTTCCCAAAACCCATAATAAATAGTTTCAATATATCTGGCGTGCCAATTGAGAAAATGGTTACAGAATTGAATCTAAGCACAGATATAAATAAAACCAAAAAAATAAAATTGCCTTTTGCTGATAATAATATTTCCATAGAATTTGCATCTATTCATTTTTCTAGGCCTGCAAAAAATAAGCTTGCATATATTCTTGAAGGTATGGACGAAAACTGGAATTATACTAAAAGAAGATTTGCTTCATATTTAAATCTGCCTCCGGGTGATTATGTTTTTAGATTAAAAGGCTCAAACGGTGATGGAGTATGGAATCCTAAAGAAGCATCAATCAAAATAATAATCAAGCCTCCATGGTACCGCACAATCTTTGCCTTTGTTAGCTACGGATTTTTATTTGTTGGGTTTATTTTTGGACTTGATAGGATTCAAAGAAGGAGAATTGTAAATAAAGAGCGTAACGCAGCTGCTATAAAGGAAGCCAACTTGCGTGCACAATTAGCAGAAACAGAAAACGAAAGACAAACAAAAGAACTTGAAGAAGCACGTCAGCTTCAGCTTTCTATGCTCCCAAAAGATTTGCCTAATCTACCAAATCTTGATATTGCAGTTTATATGCAGACTGCAACCGAAGTCGGCGGCGATTATTATGATTTCCACGTCGGAATGGACGGAACACTTACAGTTGTAATTGGCGATGCAACAGGTCACGGAATGAAAGCCGGAACAATGGTAACAACTACAAAAAGCTTGTTCAATATACTTGCGCCAAATCCGGATATACTTACAACATTCTCAGAAATCTCACGTGTAATTAAAGGGATGAAATTCCATCAGCTATCAATGTGTTTAATGTTATTAAAGATAAAAGGAAATGAATTAATTGTTTCTTCAGCAGCAATGCCTCCGGCTTTGATTTACAGAAAAAAGAATCAAGCGATAGAAGAAATATTTATGAAGGGAATGCCGTTGGGAGCAATGAAGAATTTCCCTTACACAATTAAAGAAAGTCGTCTGGAACAAGGCGATACAATTTTGTTGATGAGTGACGGTTTGCCTGAGTTAACAAACGATAGAGAAGAAATGTACGGCTATGATAGAACAAAAACAGAATTTCATTCAGTCGGAGAAAAGGAGCCTGAAGAAATAGTAAGTCACTTAAAGAACTCAGCATCACAATGGACAAACGGAAAAGGCCCGGATGATGATGTAACATTTGTTGTTATTAAAGTGAAGTAAGAATAGACAAAAATCTATGATGAGTATAAAAATTAGAAATAAAATTTTATT
>JANTGP010000227.1 GCA_024762835.1 Bacteroidota bacterium | reverse complement strand
CATCACTTGTTTTAGGTAAAGAAAACCTTATCTTAGTTGTTGGATTAAATGGATTGGGATAATTCTGGGATAACTGATATTCTGTTGGAAGGTTTTCATATTTTGCAAAAACAGAGGTAGGTGTAAGCTTGTTTACATAAATCAAAATACCACCATTTTTATCAGCCAAATAAATATGATCCTTTGTTACTGCAACATGGGTCGCCTCATCGAATGTTTCGGTCGAGAACAATTCGTTTGTTTCGGATGGTTCTGAAATATCATATATTATCAATCCTTTATTTCCACCAGCGATGTATGCATTTTCACCATGTAGAGTGATATGTTTTAAAGTTTGAATATCATCTGCCCACAAACTGTCCGGTTCTGTTTTGTTTGTAACGTCGTATATAAAGAATCCATAACCAACAGTGAAAACCAAATCGTCTCGAACTGAAACTCCAAAAAAACCGTACATTTTTTCATCAAGTTCAAGTTTAACAGGCTCTAACGGATTTGATATATCAATAATATTGACATCATCAACGCCATCAGTAATGTATAAAAAATCACCTTCTTGAGCCATATTCCACATTTGAAAACCAGTTAATCTCTTGGCTAACTTCGGCTCAGATTTATCAGAAATATCGAGTACAAGCAAGCCTTCATAGCCAATGGAAACAAAAGCAATATCGCCAATTATAATAATGTTTGTTGCAGTGCCTATAAAATTCCCATTACCATATTGCGACACTCCAAAACGCCCAATTTCTTCAACATTCTCTAAGTCTGAAATATCATAAATAAAAAAACCGTCAGTCCGGTTGGCTACATACATAAAATCGTCAATCACTGTAAGATCGCGCGCATTGTATCCATTGTTAATTTTAGCTTTAATCTTTGGATTGTTTATTTCAGAAATATCTAGCACATAAATATCGCCGGCTATCACAAACGCTTCATCTCTCTCTTCATACACATTAACCCATTTTGATGGTCCAGGTGTATCGATTTGCGAAGTAGCTTGTGGATTAGCAGGATCAGTAATGTCGAAAATTCGCATTCCGCTACTTGTATTTGCAATATAGATAAATCCATTATTCATATCGAGAGATTCAAAAAAAACTCCTATTTCCAACTCGTACAGAATTTCAGGGTTTTCTTCATCTGAAATATCGATAAAGTGCACCTGCCCAAAATAGTGCCCAATACTAATTATATCACCCTCCAAATCAATGGTTCTGCCATTAATTGCTGTGGGATGAGATGTAACCAGTTGCGGATTCAGCGGGTCAGATATATCCACAACAGCGAGACCTGCAGCTGTTGTAGATAGAAACGCATAATCATCGCGAACGACAATACCATGGGGATTAAAGGAATAATCACCTAAGTCAAACTCAGTCACCATAAAGAGGCTATCCGGATTGGATATGTCAAAAACTTGGAGTCCTTTAATAGCATTTGCCCCAAAAATATAATTGTCTTTAACCTTGCAATCTTCTAATCCACCTGAAATTTCATAGCCCAATTGATTTGGATTATTCGGATCAGAAATATCAACAACAGCAACCTTAACCTGGTCAGCAACAACTATTGTATTTCCATCAATGGGCTGAATTGAAAATATAGATGCTGAATTTCCGTCATATAAGCCAAGCACAGCAGGATTCGCTGGATCTGAAACATCAATAATTTGCAATCCGGGACTACCTAAAGAAACAAATGCCAAGCCATTAGCAACTTCAATGGCCCGTAAATCGTTATTTAAAAGGACTTCACTCAAAAGTTCCGGGTTTGCTATTTCAGTGGCATTATAGATTTGAAGCGTTGGTCCATTGGACATGTAAATGATGTTTTCATTTGCATCGACAGCTGAGCATTGGCCATACGGCCATTGTCCGACCAAAGAAAGAGTCTTCTCTTGTGCGTAAATATTGGCGACAATAATAACAAAGCTAATGATGAAGTTCATAAACCTTAGATTTCTTATCATATTGATTAAAGACTTACTGAATAAATTCATAACAACCTCCATAACAACAAAATTATTTGAACAAAGCCTGCTCATAACTATTTGTGTTTATTATAACGTTTATAGCGAAAGTGTTGTCAAATGTATTATCTAAAGACCCATCAGCAGTATAACCAAGCAATACAATATCCTTTTCACTTTCTATTATTGAACTACCCGTAACTATTATTTTCCATCAAGCTGAATTGCAATACTATAGCTAAAATCGCCATCCATATTAAAAGTAAAACAATTATTAAGTTTTGTAACAGCCTCTTCATAATGTGGGTAAAGTATTTGATTCATTAAAATACAGGTGTTATCTCAATGCCGATATGACCAACTTCATCAAGGTATTCGAACCTTTTCTGTTCCTCTTCTTTTGCTTCATCTTCACTGCATGTTAAAAAGCCGGATAACGGACCCACTCCTAATTTATATTTTAGCACACCTCCGCCTAAATCTTCCAGGTTCGTCATTGTAAACTGATTTCCAAACGTGTTGTCTTTTCTCAATATTCTACCCTTATACGAGGTTGCCCCTTCCACTGCATGAAATTCAGCTACAAATGATTGCCGCTGTACACTATATTGTATTCCACCCCAAGCCGCACACGATAATGAACTATTCGATTTTATTCCAACTTCTTTTGAAAAACTCACAAAAAATGAAACACATCCTTTTTTATTATTCATTGTAGCATTTGCATGACCCGCTTCGAAAAGTTTGCCAGATTTTTTATTTTTAACAAAAACCGTAACAGTTACTGGTTCAAAATTATCACCTCCAGTTAATTCCGATTCTAATGCAGCACTAATGTATGATACATTCGCAGATTTTGTAATAATTGATTTTCCAAAATTACTCGGGTCATCGTTAATGTCTTGAATTCGTCCTCCGAATTTATCACCGGTACTCCAATGATATTCAATTTCCTCTTTGGATTCATCAAAGACGGTGGTGACAGAAACCGTTAAACTTTGAGCTTCCCCTAAACAAACTTCCGCTTGGGTTGGAGTTAGTTCTACAATTGCATCAATACAATCGACTTCCCATTCCTCTACCGATTTTGCGGGGGAATTTAGCATATTGATATAAACCTTGTTTCCAAAATCCATGTTTTTATACATAGCGTCCATTATTTTTTGTATTCGTGGAGCCCCGGTTTCTATTAGCTCTTGGCTTTGCACGAAAGTATTTGGCATTGAACCGTTGTCTGAAATGATATTATAAACATCGGTCAGCATAATTCTAAATTCATCGGAAAGTCTGATATCTCCGTAAAGTATAGGTAATAAATTTTCCGATGCTGTTTTAAAATCATTTTGCTCTATCGCATCAATTATATCCGGATGAGCTTCCAATACCGGAAGAACTGCATTGTATAATTCATTTTCTTTACTGTCTCCGACAGGTGGGAGTAAATCCTTATTTCCCCCGATATCCAAGATGGTCGGTAAAAGATAATCCAGTGCATAAGTTTTAACATTAAGCTCTTCATATGCTTTTTGTTCGGCTTCGGTTAAATTTCTACTGATTGTTTTCGGCGAACCTGAACCGATAACTACAATCTCATATTTGGCAGCCAATTCGGTTGAAGTATTTAACAACAATTCAATGGGTTCCGTGCTTGATGTGTTTTCTATTGAAGATGCTTGTGCATTTATTTCTGAAATTTTTTGTCCAATTTCAAGTTCCTTTATTTTTAGTGCTTCTTTTGGATTAAAGTCAAAAACTTTATACGGAGTTTCAGTATAATTCGATATTTCCGAAAAATTTGCATTTCGATTATAAAAAGCTTTTTTATACATGAAAACTTTCAATCTTCTTTCGTAAGAGTTTTGCAATTTTATATGAGTAGAGTCAATCCTTACAACAGTTACTCCGCTTTTTGTTCTTTCTTCATCGATAGCAATTCGTTTTTTAAGATTACCGGAAAATTGTTGGGTAGAAATTTGATTTGCAAAATCATTTACTAATGAAATATAATTTCCTTCCGAATACATTAATGGATTTGACTTAAAAAGTTCGCCAATTGAAGAAACAAATTGTGAAAAACCGGGTACATTCTTAATATTTTGAACAAACAATTCTTTTGCACTTTCCGGCAGTAAGTAATAATCGAGTGCATAATAAAGCATTACTTCTGCAGTGCTTTCAACCGATATTTCTTTGCGGCTTTCAGTTAAAAATCCTGTTAACAAAACATTGTCATCTTTATCAAGAAGATAGGCTAACTCAACACTGTTCCTATTAAAATGAAGAGTGCCGGTTTTTTCACTATTTAAATCACTTGCTTTACCCAGACTGAATATTGCCGCATCTGTTAAATCAGCTTTTGAACCATCAGGGATTAAGACTTTAACCGCACTATCTTCGTAACCATTCGAAGTATCCTTCGGATCGTTTGGCATTTCAGTTTCATTGCAGCCATTTGCTATTACTAAAATTAAGATTAACAAAATAAAATGTGTGTATGTAGCTTTCATAAATTACCTTTTAAAAATTATTTTCAGATGATTTTTTTCAAATCAAAAAGTTTCTTTACTACATACATGCGTAAAAAAAGAAGGGAACGGCTCAAAAATTTAGGAGGAAAATTATTTTTGCAGCTTACTTAAAATAGAACTGTAAGTTGATTGTTTTTCTTTTTGGTTGGTTTCTTCAAAATTTTTAACAAGAAATCTTAAGAAGTTTGTTGCTCTTAATGTGTCCG